>JANTGL010000001.1 GCA_024762915.1 Bacteroidales bacterium
ACTTGCGGATCCTGTTCGGGAATGTTTACGGCTAATTCCATGAATTCTTTAATCGAAGGCTTGGGTTTGGCTTTGCCCGGGAACGGAACGATTGTGGCAACACACAAAAACAGAGTAAATCTTTTTGAAAAATCGGCAGAATTGTTAGTCAAAATAACGGAAGACTATTATTACAATAACAATGAAAATGTTTTACCGAGAAATATTGCAAACAAAGAAGCTTTCTTAAATGCAATGTCTTTGGATATTGCCATGGGCGGAAGTACTAATACCGTTTTACATCTTTTAGCGGCAGCTCATGAAGCAGGTGTTAATTTTAAAATGAAGGATGTCAATTCTTTATCTTCAAAAATTCCTAATTTGTGTAAAGTCGCTCCCAGTTCTCATTATCATATGGAAGATGTTAATAATGCCGGCGGCATTTTATCTGTTCTCGGAGAATTGGAAAAAGGCGGATTAATTAATACGAATGTAAAAAGAATTGATTTTTCGAATTTAGGAGAAGCAATAAAATATAACGATATTACGAGAGAAACCGTGTCCGAAGAAGCCCTTTTAAATGCTAAAAGCAGTGCAAAAGGAGTTAGAAATTCCGAAATGGGTTCGCAAAACACATTAGCCGAGTTTACGGATATCGACAGAAAAAACGGTTGTATAAGAAGTATTGAAAACGCATACAGTCAAGACGGCGGATTGGCAGTTTTATTCGGTAATATTGCAAAAGACGGATGTATTGTTAAAACGGCAGGTGTTCATTCATCCATGTTAGATTTTAAAGGCAAGGCAAAAGTTTACGAATCTCAAGAAGCTGCCGTAAACGGTATTTTAAACGGGAAAGTTCAGGCAGGAGATGTTGTTGTAATAAGGTATGAAGGACCGAAAGGAGGTCCCGGAATGCAAGAAATGCTTTATCCGACTTCTTATTTAAAATCTGCCGGATTAGATAAAAAATGCGCTTTAATTACCGACGGTCGTTTTTCCGGCGGAACATCCGGATTGTCAATCGGTCATGTGTCGCCGGAAGCAGCATCGGGAGGAACTATTGCAATTATAGAAAACGGTGATGAAATTGAAATAAATATTCCGAACAGAAGTATCAATTTAATGATTTCAATCGAAGAAATAGAAAAAAGGCTAAAGAAATCGGATTTTGAACCTGAAAACAGGAAAAGAGAAATTTCAAAATCTTTAAAATTGTATGCTCATTTTGTTTCGTCTGCAGACAAGGGTGCAGTAAGATTAATTGATTAATATTATTAACCAAACAGAATATTATGACAACAACAGTCAAAGAAAAGAAAGCTGTTAAGCTTGACAATATTACCGGATCAGAAGCGGTAATTCGTTCATTGATTAATGAGAATGTAGAAACTATTTTCGGGTATCCGGGCGGAGCAATTATGCCGATTTATGATGCTTTATATGATTTTGATAAAGAATTGAAACATATTTTAACACGTCATGAACAAGGTGCAATACATGCTGCCGAAGCTTATGCAAAAGTTTCCGGTAAACCGGGAATTGTATTTGCAACATCCGGTCCGGGTGCAACAAATCTGATAACCGGATTGGCAAATGCCATGGTGGATTCTACACCTGTTATTTGTATAACAGGTCAAGTACATTCGCATTTGCTTGGTTTTGATGCATTTCAGGAAACGGATGTCGTGGGTATTTCCATGCCGGTTACCAAGTGGAATTTTCAAGTTACGAAAGCATCAGAAATTCCGGAAGTTCTGGCAAAAGCATTTTATTTGGCAAAAAACGGTCGGCCGGGTCCTGTTCTTATCGATATTACGAAAGATGCACAGTTGGAAAATTTCGATTTTTTATATCAAAAAGTAAATAAAGTTCCTACTTTTTATCCGTATCCCAAAATAAATAATGATGCCTTGCTAAAAGCGGCAGAACTTATTAATTCTGCTAAAAAACCGATGGTTTTAGCCGGGCAGGGAATTAAAATTTCCGGTGCGGAAGAAGAGTTAAAAACATTTATTAATAAAACAGGAATTCCCGTAGCATCAACTTTACTGGGATTGACTTCTTTTTCATCCGATCATCCGTTATATTTCGGGATGTTGGGAATGCACGGCAGCTATGCGCCGAACATTAAATCGAATGAAGCTGATTTGATTATTGCCGTCGGAATGCGATTTGATGACAGAGTTACCGGTGATACGAGCAGGTATATTAAAAATGCAAAAGTTATTCATATTGATATAGATGCTTCCGAAATTGATAAAAATATTAAAACGGATGCGGCAGTTATCGGTGATGCAAAAAAAGTACTCGAAAAATTAATACCTGAAGTTAATCAAAAAAAACATGAACAATGGGTAAATGAATTTAATGAACTGAAAAAAGAGGAATATGATAAGGTCATAAAAATTGACATCCTCCCGAATACGGAAAAATTCAGACCGGCAGAAATTATCCACACCATTTCCGGCAAATGTAAAGAAAATGCAGTTGTTGTAACTGATGTAGGGCAACATCAAATGATGGCTGCAAGATATTATTCTTTAAATACAAAAAATATATTCATCACTTCCGGCGGATTGGGTACGATGGGTTTCGGACTTCCCGCTTCCTTCGGAGCAAGTATGGCTGCACCCGATAAACAGGTTGTTCTGTTTGTAGGTGACGGAGGTCTCCAAATGACTATTCAAGAACTGGATACCATAAGAAGAAATAATTCGAATATTAAAATTGTTTTGCTGAATAACAGTTATTTAGGAATGGTGAGACAGTGGCAGGAATTGTTTAATGAAAAAAGATATTCGTTTACGGATATGGATAATCCTGATTTTATTAAAATTGCTGAAGCATATTCAATAAAATCAAGCAGAGTTACTAAAAGAGAAGAATTAGATTCGGCAATTGAACAAATGTTTGCGGATAATAATCCCTTCTTTTTGGAAGTTGTTGTCGAAAGAGAAGATAATGTATTTCCGATGGTTCCCGGAGGTGCGGCAGTATCGGATATTATTTTAGCTAAAAACGATTTAAAAAAATAATTAATTATGGAAAAGTTGTTTACATTATTAATCGTAACGGAAAATAACATCGGCTTATTAAACCATGTTACCGTTGTTTTTACTCGCAGACATATGAATATCAGAAGTATTACGGCTTCCGAGTCTAAAATTAAAGATATTTATACCTATACAATTGTTATAAAAAATACACGCGAACTGACTGATATTGTTGCTAAGCAATTGGAAAAAATTATCGGTGTTTTTAAGGTATTTGTGTATGAAGAAGATGAAATTATTTATCAGGAACTGGCACTTTATAAATTACCGATTTCAGCCATTAATGAAGGTGTCGGTATTGAAAAAATTGTCAGAGAACACAATGCTCGTATTCTGAGTATCGAAAAAGAATATATTTTAATTGAAAAAACCGGACACAAAAAAGAAACTCAAGCATTGTTAGAAACCTTGGAACCTTTCGGTATTTTACAATTTATCAGGTCGGGGAGGGTAGCAATGGCAAAACCGATGAAACCTCTGGAAGAACATTTGGCGGAAAAAGAAAATGCTTACGAGTATATTTAACAGTTTTCGGCAGGCAGTTCTTCAAATTGATTTTTACTTTGGAATGTAAACTGCCGACTGTTTTCTAAATAACAAAATGAATTTTATTTAAGAACATATTAAAAATACAGAACTAATTCACAAAAACGAAAAATAATGGCAAAAATTAATTTTGGCGGAACCGAAGAAAACGTCGTAACAAGAGAAGAATTTCCTTTGGAAAAAGCAAAGGAAACGCTCAAAAATGAAATAATTGCAATTATCGGATACGGTGTGCAAGGTCCCGGACAATCATTAAATTTAAAAGACAACGGTTTTAATGTTATTGTCGGACAAAGAAAAAATTCCGAAAGCTGGAATAAAGCAGTAGCTGAAGGTTGGGAAGAAGGTAAAAACCTGTTTGAAATTGAAGAAGCATGCAAAAGAGGGACAATCATTCAATATTTGTTATCGGATGCCGGGCAAATTGCAATGTGGGATACCGTAAAAAAACATTTGACTCCAGGGAAAGCATTATATTTTTCGCATGGTTTCGGTATTACTTATAAAGAAGAAACCAATATTATTCCTCCGAAAGATGTTGATGTTATTTTGGTAGCTCCGAAAGGGTCGGGAACCAGTTTGCGAAGAATGTTTCTTGAAGGAAGAGGTTTGAATTCGAGTTATGCAATTTTTCAAGATGCAACGGGAAAAGCTTTTGAACGTGTAGTTGCATTGGGAATTGGCGTCGGTTCGGGTTATTTGTTTGAAACAACTTTTCAAAAAGAAGTTTACAGCGACTTAACCGGAGAAAGAGGAACTTTAATGGGTGCTATTCAAGGCATATTTGAAGCACAATATACCGTATTAAGAGAAAACGGACATTCGCCCAGCGAAGCGTTTAACGAAACCGTGGAAGAATTAACACAAAGTTTAATGCCTTTAGTAGCTGAAAAAGGTATGGATTGGATGTATGCCAATTGTTCTGCAACGGCACAACGCGGTGCTTTGGATTGGAAAGATAAATTCAGAGATGCAACATTGCCCGTTTTCAAAGATTTATATAAAAACGTTTCTTCCGGACAAGAAGCTAAAAATGTTATTGCATCTACCGGAACAAGCGATTACAGAGAAAAATTAAATAAAGAATTAGCCGAACTTAATCGTTCTGAAATGTGGCAGGCCGGAAAAGCTGTAAGACAATTACGTCCTGAAAATCAGTAGATTATATTTTTCTTTAATAAAGTGTAATGCAAACATTAAATATGATTGTGTTACACTTTTTTTACATTAAATAATAAACCTTTCTTATTGTTTGATATGTATATGGTAGACTTTTTTGACAAGTTGTAAATATAGGTTTTAATTTAGAATTTTGCAAATGAAGAACCGAAACACTTCGAATATAAATTATTCGGATAAGCGTTGCTGAGGAGCAACTCGTCAAGGACAGGTTTTTACGATGAAACTGATTACTGTTAGTTCTTTACTTTCCGGAATTTTATCAATATTAACGGATACTGAAGATTCTTCAATTTCAAGTATTCCCCAAGATGTTTGAATGAAACGATATTTCAGAATTTTTTAAATTCATGAGAATTGAAAATGCACGATCTATATCTTTGTTCTTTACGATAATAGTAAATTCGTTGGTCGTTGAAATTAATTCTTCAATATTAATTTTTCTTAATGACAGATTTTTAAGAATGTAAAAATAAAATCCGATAGTTTCAGTCCGTTTTTTAGGAAGACTAATGGTTATTGACGACAGATTTGTTTTTTGAAAAATTTGCTTTTCATCTTTAAAAATTTCTTTAATCAACTCAGCTAATGCATTGCTTACAACTATTGATGTTTCAAATATTCCTCTTGAAACAGAATAGTATGATTGATTTTGTCCGATATGCTTTATCATATCTTGTTGCCTTAATCCGATAGTTTCCGAATTCTCGAAAGTGAAATGCATTAAGCCTGATATAACAATTAAGTCACCCAAATCGTTTACAAATTGTTTTAAGCCTGAATTCGGTAATTCAAAATAATTTGATTTTACTCTTTTTAAAGCAATAATTACCGCTCCGATTTGGATCTCTTTTTTTAGTACTTGCTCTATTTTCGGTTTTATTTTTCGTGCTAAAGAAGAAATGTTAATAATATCTTCAAATAAAGCTTCTTCAAGAAAAGGGGTTTGTTGTATTAACTGTTTTGCGATTTCTCCTATTGATACCATCTGTATGTTTTTATACAATTTGTATTTATTTTGTACAAATTTACAATATTTTTTTTTATAAATTCAAATTATTATACTTTTATTTTACAATAAAAATAAAAAAAGTATTTATTTTAATTTTCAGAACAAATAATGTTTAATAAAGAACTGGTCAAATTATTTTCTCAAATAGAAACTCCCTTTTATTATTATGATACGGAATTATTTGAGAAGAGTTTAAACAAGCTTAAATCTGCAGCTTCTAAATACAACTATAAAGTGCATTATGCTTTGAAAGCAAATGCCAATGATAGAATTCTTGAAACAATTAAGAATTTTGGATTCGGAGCGGATTGTGTCAGCGGAAATGAAATTGAAAAAGCAATTGAAATAGGTTTCCCTTCTGATAAAATTGTATTTGCCGGCGTCGGAAAAACCGATAAGGAAATTGAATTTGCAATTGAATCTTCAATATTCGGATTTAACTGTGAATCAATTGAAGAAATAGAAATAATTAATGAAATTGCAATAAAAAAGGAAAAAACGGTTCCGATTTTTTTAAGGTTAAATCCGGATATTGATGCCGTTACTCATAATTATCTTACTACCGGACTTAATGAAAATAAATTCGGAATTCCCTTAAGTTTTTTGGATGATGTACTGTTTCAAGTGCAAAAACTTTCAAATATTAAAATTATAGGTTTGCATTTTCATATCGGCTCTCAAATTACGAGTTTTGATCCGTTTATTAATTTATGCAAAAAAGTAAATATTATACAAGAAGATTTATTTAATAAATACGGTATAATGTTGAAATATATAAATTTAGGAGGAGGATTAGGTATTAATTATACCAATCCTGATTCTGAATTAATTTCGGATTTTGAGAAATTTTTCTTAATAATTAACAAACATCTGCATACACGCCCCGAACAAGAAATTCATTTTGAATTAGGTCGCTCCGTAGTAGGACAAACAGGCAGTTTAATTTCAAGCGTATTATATGTTAAGAGAAGTGTTAATAAACAATTTGCAATTCTTGATGCAGGAATGACTGATCTTATCAGACCGGCATTATACGGTGCTCATCATAAAATAGAAAATCTGTCAAAACAGGAAAATTTAACTAACTTGATTAAATATGATATCGTAGGTCCCGTGTGTGAATCTTCTGACAGTTTTGATATTGATATAAAACTTCCTAAAACCGAACGCGGTGATATTATTGCAATAAGAAGTGCCGGAGCTTACGGGGAAATAATGGTTTCTCAGTATAATTTAAGAAATAAACCGAAAACAATTTATTCGGATACGATATCGCAACACTTAAATTTAGAATCAAATAATATATGATCGGGAATGAAATTCTGAATATGAAATTTGTGTATTAATAATATAAATTAAAAGAAATTTTGTTTTAAAAACAGTTATTAATATTTTTAGACAATAATCAAAAACTATGAAAAATATTTCGATAATTTTTGCTTTATTAATGATTTTTGGTTCATGTACAATGAAAAACAATGAGAAACTGAAAGAAGAAATTAATGCAAATGTTGATTCTTTGAAAAGTATTTATGCCCCTGATAAACGTATCGTTTTATGGGATGTAATAACAGATATTACTAATGATACTTTGCTTGTTACGGCAGAATTAGAAAATAAAACGGCTGCCGATCAATTGAAAGAAATTCTGACAAAAAAATTTCCCGATGTTTTATTAAAAATTAAACTGTTACCCGAAAAAGAACCGGAAAGAACCGTACATGCAATAGTAAATAATTCAGTTGCCAGTATCAGAAGAAAAGCAAAACACAGTTCCGAGCTTGTAAATCAAGCATTTTTGGGTACGCCGGTTAAAGTTTATAAAAAAGAAAGAAATTGGTATTTAATACAAACTCCAAACAGATATATCGGTTGGATTAATGAAGATGACATCTTTTTTTTTAATAAAGAGCAACTTAGTAAGTTTAAACAAAAAAATAAAATTATATACATAAAGCAACAAGGCAGCAGTTATTCAAAACCTGATGAAAATTCACAAGTTATTTCAGATTTAGTTATAGGATGTATCCTGTCGGTTACGGATACAGTTAATAATTTCTGTAAAGTACAATATCCTGACGGCAGAGAAGCATATGTGTTAAAAAAAGAAGTTGATAAAATGATGACCGTTTTTAATCGAATTCCCGAAGGTAAAAATTTGGTCAATACGGCTAAAAAGTTTTACGGAATTCCGTATCTTTGGGGAGGTTTTTCATCAAAAGCAATTGATTGCAGCGGATTTACCTCAACGGTCTATTTTATAAACGGAGTTATTCTGCAACGTGACGCATCTCAGCAAATAAAATACGGAACCGAGGCAGCAAATAAATTTGAATTTAAAAATCTTTTAGCCGGTGATTTGCTTTTCTTTACTGATAATAGTTACTTGGGAGATAAAGAAAAATCAAAAAAAATAACACATGTTGGTATGTACATCGGAGATACCGAATTTATTCATGCCTCCGGTAAAGTGAAAATAAACAGTATGGATTCAACAAGAAATAATTTTAATCCGGAATATCGTGATACTTTTAAAAAAGCAATAAGAATAATAGGAAATGTCGGAACAGAATCTATTGAAAAAATAACAGATAATAAATTCTATAAAACAATTATACCGAATTAATAAAATGTATTTAAACAGACGAAACTTTATTAAAACAATTTCAGCAGCTTCATTAGGAACATTGATCCCTAATATAGCAGTTGCATCATTTATGAAACCTATTAAATCAAAAAAATTGAAACTATCATTCAGAACATACGATTTACAGTTGAAACATACTTTTACGGTTGCCGAATATTCAAGAGATACAACACCGGTTGTTTTAACAGAATTAGAATATGACGGAATTATCGGTTACGGTGAAGCATCAATGCCGCCTTATTTGGGAGAATCTCATAAAAGTGTTACAAGTTTCCTTTCAAAAGTAAATCTGGCACAATTTAATGACCCTTTCAGAATCGATGATATCCTTACATATGTTGATTCCGTTGATAAAAAAAATCGTGCGGCAAAAGCATCAATCGATATTGCATTACACGATTTAATGGGGAAAATTGTTAATCAACCCTTATATAAATTGTGGGGATTAAATCCTGAAGAAACACCCGTAACATCTTTTACAATCGGAATTGATAAACCGGATGTTGTAAGAATGAAAACGAAGGAAGCAAAAGGATTTAAAGTTTTAAAAGTAAAACTGGGACGCGGAAACGATAAAGAAATGATTAATTCTGTAAGAGAAATTACGGATGTTCCTTTATATGTAGATGTTAATCAAGGTTGGCAAAACAAAGAAGAAGCTTTAGAGATGATCCATTGGCTTAAAGAGAAAGGTGTTATTTTTGTTGAACAACCGTTACCGAAAGAAAATATCGATGATATGGCGTGGTTGACACAAAACAGCCCTTTGCCTACAATGGCTGATGAAGCATTTCAAAGACTTTCGGATATTGTTGCATTTAAAGATGTTTATTCAGGGATTAATATCAAACTTATGAAAAGCACCGGTTTAAGAGAAGCTCATAAAATGATTACTGTTGCAAGAGCTTTAGATATGAAAGTTATGATGGGTTGTATGACGGAAACTTCGTGTGCCGTTTCTGCTGCTGCTCAGTTATCGCCGTTGGTTGATTGGGCAGATCTTGACGGAAATCTGTTAATAAGTAATGATGTATATGAGGGGGTGAAAGTAATTAACGGAAAAATTACACTTAATAATTTACCGGGTATAGGAATTCGAAAATTATAAATAATTTCATCAAATCTGTTTGACAGAAACTGAATTCAAATTAATTTTTTTAATTAAAATATAATAATTATGAAAAGATTAACCTTGTTAATTACCATTTTTTTGTTCGGGTATACGGGATTCGGACAAATAAATGTAAGCGGCTTAGTGACAAATTATGATGACGGAGAACCGATTCCGGGTGTTACGATAATTGTTAAAGGAACCAGTACGGGAACCGTAACCGGTTCGGACGGAAAATATTCCATAACAATTGAATCAGAAGAAAATAAACTGGTATTCAGTTATGTAGGGATGGAAACGCAAGAGGTTGAAATTGCCGGAAAAAGTATAATTAATGTAGCTCTAAAAAGAAGTGCCGAAGGTTTGGACGAAGTAGTTGTAACAGCTTTAGGAATTAAGCGTGAAAAAAAAGCATTAGGCTATTCTGTTCAGGATGTCAGCGGTAAAGATATTTCTAAATCTAATCCTGATAATGTTGTTTCTGCTTTATCCGGAAATATTGCAGGTGCTCAAATTATTACTTCATCCGGACAAGTGGGAGCTTCTTCAACGATTTCAATCAGAGGAAATAAAACATTTACAGGTTCGACACAACCTCTTTTTGTTGTTGACGGAACACCGATAATGAACGGAATATCATCAGCTCGTTCTAGTACCACTTCTACGGATTTCGGGAATGCAGCCATGGATATCAATCCTGCCAATATTGAAAGTATTTCAGTATTGAAAGGTGCCAGTGCAACGGCTTTATACGGAAGCAGGGCTGCAAACGGTGTCATTCTGATTACAACAAAAAAAGGTGCCGGAACAAAACAAAACGGTCTCGGAATTGATTATTCTGCTTCTGTTTCGACAAGCGAAGTTTATATTCTTCCGAATTATCAAAATGAATACGGACAAGGAATGAATTCAGATGAATATAATTGGCAAAAAAATTATTCTGATTTAAGCTATCAGGAATTTGTTGATGACAGAGGATTTAAATGGGGTACAGACGGCTCCGGAAGACTAATGGATGCTGATGAAAGTTGGGGCGCAAGACTTGATGCCGGTTTAAATGTTCCTCAAATGGATTCACCTTTGGATGCAGACGGAAATGTAAGCCCGACACCTTGGATTTCTCATCCGAATAATATTAAAGACTTTTATGAAAGAGGACTAACATTTACAAATAATATTGCATTGTCCGGCGCTAAAGAGAATTCAAGTTTCAGATTAACATTCGGAAATTCAAATCAAAAAGGAACTTCACCTAATACAGATCAGAATAAAACCAATATTGGTGTGAATTCTGAATTCAAGCTGTCAGATAAACTTACGGTTAACATAAATGCGACATATACTAAACTTGTAAATAATAATTTACCGCAACAAGAGAATTCAATGAGAAATCCTTTATTAGAATTTAATTCATGGTTTGGACGTCAAGTTGATATGAACTACTTGAAAGAACATTACGATGATATTGTTTTATACGGAAGGTCTCAGAAAGAAAAAGCATTTAATTGGATGATGGCATACGGTTCTCAACATCCGAATCCATATTGGAATGCATACAAAAATACAATGTCAAGAGAAAGAAACAGAGTATTTGGAAATACTTCAATTACGTATAATTTATTTGACGGAGTTGACATTATAGGAAGAATCGGAACAGATTTCTTTAACGAACATCGTAAATATATCTATCATAAATATTCTCGTGATTGGACTCCGATGTATGATAATGCTAAAAACGGTAATTTTTGGGAACAATACCGATTCGAAAGCGAAACAAATGCAGATTTATTTTTACAAATTAACAAGCATCTGTCGGATGATTTAACATTATTTTCAACCTTAGGAGGAAATTACAGAAATGCTTATGATCAATTTGCTACAACATACGGAACAAATTTAATTGTCCCTGACTTTTTTTCAACTTCAAATTTTGAAGGAGAGCCCGTTGTAAGTTTTACAAAATATCAGACTGTAACAAACAGTGTTTTCGGTTCTGCTAATCTCGGATTTAAAGATTATGTATTCCTTGATCTTACTTTAAGAGGTGACTGGAGTTCAACCTTGCCGGCTGAAAATCGTAATTATTGGTATCCTTCCGTGAATGTCGGGTTTATAATAAACGAAGCATTTAACTTGACCTCAAAAACTTTCACATACGGGAAAATACGTGCCGGATATGCTGTTGTCGGTAATGCAACTTCCCCGTATCAATTGAAACCGGTTTTTTATTCGGTCGGAACAACGTTTAATGATATAAATTTATTTAGTGCACAATCAACACTTCCTACGGCAAATTTAAAACCTGAAAAAACAAAAAGTTTGGAATTCGGCGGAGAATTTAAATTTTTTCAAAACAGACTCGGAATAGACATTACTTATTATAATGCCGTAACAAAAGACCAACTCATTCAAGTTGATGTTCCCACCTCTTCAGGATACAGTTCTTGGATGAAAAATGCCGGAAGCATCCGAAATAAAGGTTTTGAAATACAATTATACGGTACCGTCCTTAAAACAAAAAATCTGTCTTGGGATGTAACTCTTAATTGGTCAACCAATAAAAACACTGTAATTGAATTAGCAGATAATTTAAAACAACTGCAAATTTCGTATTATTACAGTAAGAGCCAAGCAAGTTTAATGGCTTTCCCCGGGGAAGAATGGGGAACAATATACGGCACAACATTTAAAAAAGATTCTGTTTCAGGAAACGTTCTGATTGATCAAAACGGAAAACCGATTACGACGGAAGATCCGCAAATTCTTGGTTATGTTAATCCGGATTGGATAGGCGGAATTAGAAATTCAGTTACATATAAGAGATTTTCATTATCCGCATTAATCGATTTCAGAATGGGAGGTGATATTTTCAGTATGACTAAAGCTGTCGGTCAAAAAACAGGAATATTGGATGTCACAATAAAAGACGGAATTCGTGAAAACGGAATGGTTGTTGACGGCGTTTACGAAGACGGTGCTATGGTGGATTTAAACGGAGACGGCACAACCGAAGATGCAAGCGGACAAGCTAATCAAACAATTATTTCGGCTCAATCATATTGGGGAAGTTCTCGTTCATGGGGAGAACTTGCAATTATTGACGGAAGTTTTATAAAATTCAGAGAACTTTCATTAGCATATAACATTCCGAAAAAAATTGTTAATAAAATAAAAATTCAAAATGCAAATATCTCACTTTTCGGCAGAAACTTAGCTTTACTTTATACGGATAAAAGTAATGACGCACATATTGACCCCGAAGTTTCATCAGGGGGTACAATAAGCGGTATAGGTATAGAAACATATCAGCTGCCTTCTGCAAGGACATTAGGATTTCAAATAAATATTAAATTTTAAAATATTATCATATGAAACACCCATTCTAAACTATTAACACCCAAGGGAATGACTAATGCAGTTTCATAAATAAACTTATTAATTAAAGCTCACATGCGGGTGTTCCTATGTGACCTTTAAAATCAATAAAAATAGACACATGAAAAACAAGATATATTTAATTTTGACGGGATTTGTTTTTATTTTCATTTCATCTTGTACAAAAGATTTTGATGCCATAAATACAAATCCGAATAACCCGGAATTAGCCCCTGTTGAAAATGTTTTTGCCTATACAATTAAAAGTGTTTCCTCTTGTTTCGGTACAACAGAAATGGAAACTGCCGCAGGATATGTCGGCCATGTTACAAAAGGAAAATATACTGATATTACAACATATACTTCACCTCCGAGCAGCGGTGTATGGAATGTCATATACAGAACGACTGCTTCAAATGCTAATTTTGTAATAAGTGAAGCTAAGAAAACAGAAAATTTTAATTTACTGGGTGCAACAATGGTTCTGAAAGTTTATGTTATGCAATTGGCGACGGATATTTACGGTAAAGTTCCGTATTCGGAAGCCGGACTCGGAAATGACGGTATTATATATCCTGCTTATGACACAGAACAAGATATATATTATGATATGCTTGCAAAATTAGATACAGCAAATGATTTACTTATAAACGATCCTCAAAACGGAAATATTGAGGACGGAGATTTATTATATGAAGGAAATATTACAAAATGGAAAAGATTTTGTAATTCATTACATTTAAGACTGGCTATTCGTATCTCGAATATTGATGAAAATAAAGCAAGCAGTGAAATATCAAAAATATTTAATGATCCTGATAAATATCCGATATTCCAAAGCAATGCGGATAATGCTTTTCTTGCTTATCCCGGAGAAGATTGGGTAGAACCATGGACGGCACGTCACAGCGCAATCGGAGTTGATTGGATGGCAAAACCTATTATTGATTCTTTATTAAATTATTCGGATCCCCGTATTGCATTTTATGCAGATACTTTAACTGACGGAACATACGTCGGTCTTACGGTTGGTGAAGAAGCAACAACAACAAATTACTCAAAAGTAAATGACTTATTTGTCAATAATCCAACAGGTTCTGTTTTTTTTCTGAAATATGCTGAAGTTGAATTTATTATTGCTGAAGCAGCTAAAAGAGGATTTATTACTGCTGACGCACAAACTGCCTATGAAACTGCAATTGATGCTTCTTGTAAAGAATACGGAATCAGTGACGGAGATATTTCAACATATTTGGCAGGAAGTAAAGTCGCTTGGGATGATGATATAAATAAAATTTATATTCAAAAATGGATTTCATTATTCAGACAAAGTTGGGAAGCATGGGCAGAAATGCGAAGAACTGATATTCCGACTTTTCCGCCTGCTGCTAACTCTAATTACAGCGGACATAATCGCCCGCCGTTCAGATTTCCGTATCCTGATTCAGAAATTATGTTAAATTCAGATAATATTCCGCAAGACGTAAACGAAGATGATAATTATTGGGGTTATCAAATATGGTGGGATACAAGAACAAATGTTCAATAATTTAACTGTTAATATTAAACTTTATAACTAATTCTGTTAATTAAATTAGTTATAAAGTTTAATGTTTTTTTAATAAATTCTTCCTGCCGGAAATTTTATTAAAACATTCACAAAGTTTACAAGCAGAGTCGAATTTGACAAATTTCCGTTTTAATATACGATATTTTCTTATCCGAGAATTTGATAAATGATGATTGACAGAAAAAAATTCATAAAACAAATAGGATTGTTATCAGGATTTACGCTTTTTTCAAGTATAAATCTTTTTGCTTTTAATTCCTCTCAAACTTCAAGCATCAGCTCAAAAAAGAGAATCCCGAAAAAACTTAAAAAAGGAGCCGTAATTGGTTTAATAACGCCATCAGGTGTAATTACAAAAGAGCAACTTGAAGAAACCGTAAAAGAAGTTGAATCTCTCGGATACAAAGCATATTATAAACCGAGTGTTTTATCGGAATTCGGTTATTTGGCAGGTACGGATGAAGAACGTTCCGATGAATTAATTCATATGTTTGAAAACCCTGATGTCGATGCAATTTTATGTGTACGAGGCGGATATGGTGCAATTCGAATTCTTGATTTAATCGATTTCAATATTATTAAAGAAAACCCTAAAATATTTATCGGCTATAGCGATATAACTGCCTTAATTACTGCTTTTTACTTAAAAACAGGATTGGTTTCTTTTCACGGTCCCGTAGGCATTTCAACGTTTAATGAATTTTCGTTAAAATCACTTTTCGATATTATTTCAAAAACCAAAAACACTCATTTGTATTCTTATAAGCGTGAACCTGAAACGGATAATAATTCTGAATTTGATTTTTATACAATAAATAAAGGAAAAGCTTCCGGAGAATTAATAGGAGGTAATATGAGTGTCCTTGTTTCGATGATAGGCGGAAAATTCGAACCTAAATTTAAAGGAAAAATTGTCTATCTTGAAGAAATTGATGAGAAAACATATAAAATTGATAAAATGATCACTCAGCTTATTCATTCAACTGATTTAAAAGAAGCATCGGGTATTATTTTTGGTATTTTGAGCGGTTGCGACAATAACGAGAAACCAACTTTTCTTTTAAAAGAATTATTAATACAAATTATGACTCCCGTAAAAATTCCGGTTGTATACGGATTTCCTTTCGGTCACGTAAAAAATAAAATGACGCTTCCTACAGGAATAAAAGCTGAACTGAATGCAGACACAAAAACATTAAAACTCATTGAAAAAACCGTTAATTAATTTAATTCGGAAAAATGTATAAAACAATTCTTCTTATTATTTATTTTTGCTTTACCGTATCAACTGAATATGCACAAATAAGAAAATTAGAAAAAAGAAAACATTCGGTAAATAAAACATTAAAACAAATAATTTCATATCCGGATTTTAAAAATGCCGACTTTGGTTTTATTGCAAAAGATATCAAAACAGGAGAGATTCTTGCATCTTATCATTCTGACAAATCATTTATGCCGGCATCAACACAAAAACTTTTTACGACGGCAACAGCCCTTGAAGTTTTAGATTCAAATTTCAAATTTACGACATCACTTCAATATTCCGGCAGCATTGATACTGTTTCAGGGATATTATACGGAAATATTCTTATAAAAGGGGGCGGAGACCCGACACTCGGTTCAAAATATTTTGATTCGACAAAAGACAAACAATTTCTTAATGATTGGTTAAATGCAATAAAAAAACTCGGTATAGATTCTGTTGCGGGTGCTGTTGTTGCCGACGCATCGGTTTTTGATTATAATATAGTTCCGACAACTTGGTCTTGGAATAATATGGGGAATTATTATGGTGCCGGAGCTAACGGCCTTACGGTATTCGATAATTATTATACCGTTTTTTTTAAAACTTCGAGTAAAATAGGAGAAATAACTGAACCGGTTCAAGTAATTCCTGATATTCCGAATTTAGTATTTGATAATACTTCAATATCCGATTCAATAACTTATGACAATTCATATATTTTCGGAGCACCGTTTTCAAATCAACGGTATGTCAGAGGAGAACTTCCTGCAGGAAAAGCTAATTTCGGAGTGAAAGGTTCAATGCCTGACCCGGCTTATACAACGGCATATATTTTTGAAAAATATTTACAAAAGAACGGTATCGGAATAAAAAATAAAGCAACAACAATTCGCTTGTCTCAACAAAAATTTCCTGACAGAACTTTAATAACAAAAACCCGGTCTCCGAAACTGTCAGAAATTATAAAACAGACTAATACACACAGTATCAATCTGTTTGCAGAACATTTATTAAAAGAAATCGGATTGAAATTATCCGGAAATACAATAACTGAAAAAGCTGTTGATGAAATTATTAAATTTTGGAAAGAAAAAAATGTTGATACTCAGGGGATGTTTCTTTATGACGGAAGCGGACTGTCAAGGCATGACAGTTTTACACCGTCTCAAATGGTTCAAATTTTAACATACATGAAAAACAACAGCAGAAATTTTTCGGATTTTTACAATTCATTACCGATTGCAGGAGAAACCGGAACAATGAAAAATATGTTTAAAAAGAGTATTGCAAAAGGGAAATTAAGAGCAAAAAGCGGAACGGTTGACAGAGTAAAAGCTTATGCCGGATATGTTACGTCTGTTTCGGGGCGTGAAATTGTTTTCTCAATGGTTGTAAACGATTTCAGTTGTTCATCCGGTGACGCAAAAAAGCAACTTGAAAAATTAATGAATGCTTTAGCAGAATTTGATAAATAAGAATGATTTATAAATAAAAAACAACTATGACTGACTACGGATGGCTCTCGGTTTTACCGCCTGTTTTGGCAATTTTTTTAGCATTAAAAACCAAACAAGTTTATATCGCATTAATATTCGGAATCGGATTGGGATGGCTGATTATTAATGACTGGAATGTTATTGACGGAACCGTGTCAACCATCGAAGCTTTTGTTAATGTTTTTAAATCCGAAGGAAATACACGAACTATAATGTTCAGTGCATTAGTAGGTTCTTTGCTTATTTTTATTCAAAAATCGGGAGGTGTTGAAGGATTTATGAAACGAATTACAAAGATTCTGCAAAAGTATGAAGCTAAACAAAGCGGCAGAAGTCGTGTTGTGGTTCAAATTTTTGCTTTACTGACAGGAATCTCTCTTTTTGTTGAAACCAGCATCAGTTCTTTAACGGTAGGAACACTTTACCGTCCGATTTTTGATAAATTGAAAATACCTCGTGAAAAATTGGCCTATATCGCCGATTCTATTTCTGCACCTTCAGCTGTTTTAATTCCGTTTAACGCTTGGGGAGCTTTTATTATGGGCTTGTTATTAACTCAAGGCATTGACGAACCTTTTACAACGCTTATGAAGGCAATAGGATACAATTTTTATCCCATTTTGACCTTGCTGATGGTATTTGTAATTATTGTAAGTAAAAAAGATTTCGGACCTATGCGTAAGGCAGAAATCAGAACTAAAGAAACCGGAAAAGTGCATGCCGATAATGCTCGACCGATGGTTTCGGACAGTATCACTTCAAGCAAAACAAAGGAAAATATTAAACCGAAAGCTTTTAATATGGTTATTCCATTATTTACAATGGTCGGAATGATGCCTGCCATGTTGGCTTTTACCGGTTGGGAAAAAGTAGAAACTTTTACTTCTTTAGGAAATCATTTAAGACAAGCAATCGGGCAGGGTTCCGGTTCTGCAGCTGTTTTATATTCTGTTATAACGGCTTTATTTATTGCAATGATTCTTTACCGAAGTCAAAAAATTATGAAATCGCGAGAACTGATTGAAACAGCTCTGAAAGGTGTCAGCGGATTAATGCCTTTAGCTTTGTTAATGATGCTGGCGTTTGCCATAAGTGCCGTATGCAATGAATTAGGAACAGGTATTTATATTGCTAACCTCTCAAAAGATTGGCTCTCACCCGGATTATTACCTGCCGTAGTTTTTATGATTAGTGCTTTTATTGCTTTTTCGACAGGAACATCATGGGGAACATTTGCCATAATGATGTCAATAGCAATTCCGATGGCAGAAGTTCAAGATGCCAATATTTATTTGGTAGTTGCCGCAACACTCGGCGGCGGTGTATTCGGTGATCATTGTTCACCGATTTCGGATACCACGATAATATCTTCAATGGCCTCGGCATCGGATCATATTGATCATGTAAAAACGCAATTACCTTATGCCTTATTTATCGGTATAATTACGGTATTATTATATTTAGTCCTTGGCTTGTTATTTTAAAATATGAAATAATTTGGATATTTCGTATTATCATATTAAGCTTAGCTTATTTTATTTTTGAATTTCCTGAAACGTCCGAATTAAGAATTATACAAATGCAGATAAGATGTATAAATATATTTCCGGGTTTTTTATGAAACTATTTTACATTCCTACACCCATTACCAATATATCATCAACTTGTTCTTCGTCTCCCTGCCAATCAATGAGAGTGTTCCTTAGGATATCACCTTGTTCTTTCATCGGTTTATTCTGAACGGATAGCAGGACTTCTTTCAAATGATTATATTTAAATTTTTTATTTCTCGGGCCTCCGAATTGGTCTGCATATCCGTCGGAAAAAATATATATTGAATCCCCTTTTTCAAGTTGCACCGTATGATTGGTATAAATATCAACAACCCCGTCAGTATTAACGCCTATCGGTAATTTGTCGGCTTTTATTTCAAATAATTCCCCTTTTTTTACATAATACAAGGGATTATACGCGCCTGCATACATGACCTCTCGTTTTTTAAAATCAACGGTACAAACAGCTAAGTCCATACTGTCTTTTACGCCGCTTTCATCATGTGTTTGTCTTAATACATCATTGACATATTCATCAAGAAATGATAATAATTCACCCGGATTATTAATCGTTTCATTTTGAATACCTTGAATCAATCCGTTAAATCCGATAACCGACATTAATGCCCCGGGTACCCCGTGTCCCGTACAATCTACTGCAGCAAATAATACTTTATCTTTAAATTCGGAAACAAAATAGAAATCACCGCTTACGACATCTTTAGGCATATATAAAATAAAATGTTCGGGAAGAAGGTCGTTTACCAAATAATCCGGAGGAGAAATCGCTGTTTGAATTCTGTATGCATAGCGTATGCTGTCGAGTAAATCTTTCTTTTTTTCTTCAAGTTCTCTGTTTGTGAAATTTAACTCGTGTGTATGAAATTGTTTGAATAAATTTAATGCTTCTTTAAAATTTGAGTTTTCTTCATAAAATTCTGCTAAATGTTTTAAATTCAGAAGAATAATCTTTTCATTGTTTTCTTCTTGAGCTGATAATAATGCTTTTTTTAATTCTTGTTCTTTCTGTTCCATGGGAAGAATAATTTAAAGTCGTAAGTTACAAAAAAAGCAGAGAATCTTTTATAAAAAATGTAAATATTTAAGCTTGGTTTTTTGAATTAGGTTAAAAAAAACCTGCAACTATAAAATTACAGGTTTTTTTAAACTTTCGGTTAAGTTTTTTATTCTCCGTACATTTCAATTATTTCTTCTTTACTTTTTCCGAGAATGTTAAATTCTTTTCCGATTTTAATAAAAGCATTAATCGCTTTATCCAAATGTTCTTTTTCGTGAGCGGCAGAAAGTTGAATTCTTATTCTGGCTTGACCTTTTGCTACAACCGGATAATAAAATCCGATAACATAAATTCCTTCATTGAGAAGTTTTGATGCAAAATCTTGAGATAATTTAGCATTGAAAAGCATTAAAGCAACAATGGCAGAATCCGAAGGTTTAATAACAAAACCGGCTTTTTCCATTTTTTCTCTGAAATATTTTGAATTGCCGATAACCTTATCCCTGAGTTCTGTTGATTCGCTAAGAACATTAAAAACTTCCAGTGCTGCACCTACAATGACCGGAGACAATGAATTAGAAAATAAATAAGGACGCGAACGTTGACGAAGCATATCAATAATTTCTTTTTTGCCGGTAGTGAAACCGCCCATGGCTCCTCCGAGTGCTTTTCCGAGTGTGCTTGTGATAATGTCAACACGATTCATTACATTATTATATTCATGCGTGCCTCTTCCTGTTTTTCCTATAAATCCGGATGCATGGCTGTCATCTACCATCACCATTGCATCATATTTTTCGGCTAAATCACAAATTTGATCTAATTTGGCTATATCGCCGTCCATTGAAAAAACACCGTCGGTTACAATAATCCTGAAACGTTGCGCTTGAGCTACTTTAAGTTGAGTTTCAAGATCTTCCATATTGCTGTGATTGTATCGATATCTGGCTGCTTTGCAGAGTCTTACGCCGTCAATAATGGAAGCATGATTCAACTCGTCCGAAATTATGGCATCGTCTTGGGTAAAAAGCGGCTCAAATACACCACCGTTTGCATCAAAAGCAGCAGCGTATAAAATGGTATCTTCCGTACCGAAAAATTCAGCAATTTTATGTTCTAATTCTTTATGAATATCCTGAGTTCCGCAGATAAAACGAACCGAAGACATGCCGTAACCGTGTGTATCCAAAGCTTTTTTTGCCGCATTAATTACTTTTGGGTGTGAAGAAAGTCCGAGATAATTGTTGGCACAAAAATTAATAACAGTTTCTCCGGTTGTAAGAGAAATTTCAGCACCTTGAGGTGTTGTGATAATGCGTTCGTCTTTGTATAAACCGGCATCTTTAATCGATTGCAATTCAGCAGTTAAATAATCTTTTATTTTACTGTACATGATATTTAGTTTTTTAAAGGTTGATTTTCAAAATTAAGCAAAACTACATAAATTATTTTCATTAGAATTAAAAATCCTCTTTACAGGAGTTGTTTAATAACATTTATACTTTATATTTGCAAAAAAATGTTACAAAACATTGATGTAAAACAAAAAATATCATTATGTTAATAGATTGGGAAAAGAAATTTGAAACAGGTATAAATCGTATTGATGAACAACATAAACAGCTTGTTGCTATTATCAATAAACTGCATGAAAACATTATAATCCAAAAAGACGGTTCATCAGTAAATGGTTTATTAATGGATTTGAAAATATATACGATAGATCATTTTACAACCGAGGAAAAAATGTTGAAAAAATATAAATATCCCGGTGAAGATGACCACATTAAAATTCATCAAAAATTTATTAATAAAATATCCGAAAATTTATATGATGTAAATTCTGCACCTTTAGCTCAAGGGTATCAATTAATTGAATTTTTAAAAGCTTGGTTGATGAATCATATTTTGATTCATGACATGGAATATGTTACACATTTTAAGAAACATCATACATTTTTAGCTGATATTCAAACAGATATTTTGTAATTCTTCGTATTTAATAAAAATTATTAAAAAATAACAATGATAATTAAAAGATAATGTAATTTTACACTCTGAATTTTCGTTTAGGATAAAATGCGCAGTTTTTTTTTAATATTATTTGTTTTCTCAGGTAGCTTTCTTTTTTCTCAAAAGAAATTAAATGCGATTGATTTTCTTGAGAAAATGAAAAAAGAAGGCGGCGGAATTTTAGAAGTAAAAATTTCCCCTGAGGGAGATACGACTTTTAATGTATATATTAGTCCGGTTGTTATTTTTCCTCCTCGTACTTTCCGAAACAAAAGAGAACGAAAAAGATATTATCGGATGGTAAGAAACGTTAAAAAAGTATATCCTTATTCCTTAATTATTAATCGTATTTTTATTGAATCGGAGTTTGTGTTAAGGCATATGGATAATAACAGAGAACGAAAAAGATATATTAATGAGAAAGAAAAAGAATTAAAAAAAGAATTTGAAGGAGATATCAGAAATATGACTTATTCTCAGGGACGAATTTTAATCAAATTAGTTGATCGACAAACCAGCCATACGACTTATGAATTGGTGAAACATTTTAAAGGCAGTGTTTCAGCTTTCTTTTGGCAAGGAATAGCACGCATTTTTCAAACGAATTTAAAATATGAATACGATCCTGACGGAACTGATAAATGGATAGAAGAAATAGTGGCAAGAATAGAAAACGGACAACTTTGATGCTGTCCGTTTTTGTTTGATAATATTCAGACCTTATTAAAATCCTTTATTTTTAAGTAAGAATTTTGCCAATTCTTTACCTGCTTTTGCATAAGCTTCTTTAATACGCTCACCGGTATCCCAACCGGCTCCTGAATTTCCGGGTGATTTTTTAATGTCAATTTTTGCTAAAACAGTATTCGGATCGGAAGTTTTAACAAATAAAGCTTCGCAATTAATGGTTGCCGGGGCTGATGAAATGCCGATGTAATAACCGGGTTCGGTAAAATAGGTATGCAAAATCATGGTATATTCCGCATCTGAGCTGTTTTGTTCAGCAACGGCATCTTTTTTCTCAATGTATTTATTAAAAAGCATTTCAAATTTAGGTTCAAACCGTTTTTCTCTGTCTTCCGTCCACATCGTTGCCCATTTATCTCCGCGACCGGCTTCTTTATTATTGTATTCTTCGGTTTTTTTGGCAAGATAATCTGCTTCGAAATATTTTCCTACGGTCATATCATCGTAGGTGTATTCCAGATTCAAATTTTTTACCCCTTTTAAAAAATTCAGATTTCCTTCAAGCAATTTGATTCTTTGTGCTTGTACATTTCCGGTTAAGAAAATTACCAATACTGCTAATAATACTTTTTTCATGGCTTTGTTTTTAGTGAATAATTATTTATTTGTTTATTAATTCGTTAATAAGTTTTTGAGTTTTCTGCCCGCTCCAATTCGTAGCGCCTGTTTCTCGAACCATAATTTCTCCTTTTTTTGAAATAATAAAGGTAACAGGAATTGCATTTGATTGAAAAACAGTCGGAGATTTTGTTTGAGAAGTAAAAATAGGAAAAGAATAATTTCTTTTATTGATAAAACCTTTTGCTTTTTGCATCGGTTCATTTGTTACCAATAAAAATTGAATATCCGGATTATCTTTATACTTATTATATAATTTTTGAATTTCAGGCATTTCACCCACACAAGGCGGACACCAAGTACCCCAAAAGTTTAAGAAAATAACTTTCCCTTTATAATCTGCAAAATTAACCGATGCATTTTCGGGATTTTCAAGTTGCCAATTATAACTTGTTTCAGACAGTTTTACAATGTCTTTTGCAGATTTAACGGAAGGTGTTACAATATATGCTCTGATTCGATTGACAAAGCCGCCGACTCCCATTCTTCCCGAAGGTGTTAACATCACAAGAATGAAGATAATAAATATGACGTCCGTAATTTTTGACCACAACGATTTTTTCTTATATTTTTCAATATAATTTTTAATGTTCATTTTTTAAAAATTTTGCCAAAGATAAAGTTTGTTTTTCAGTTTTCGTATTTGTTTTTATAAAAATATTAACTTTCTTTATATGAAATTATTATTCAGAAATATTAATTAAATATCAGGACATCGAAATTTATCAAAATCATATTGTTTTATTTGACGGTATTTGCAATTTCTGTTCGGGGATTGTAAAATACATTATAAAACATGACAAAAAAAGTATATTTAAATTTGCATCATTGCAATCAAAAATCGGAGAGAACTATTTGAATCATTTTGATTTAACTGATTCCTCCCCGGATACTTTTGTATATATCCGCAATAATGCGGCTTATATAAGATCTTCTGCGGCTTTATATGTATTGAAAGATTTGGGCGGCTTCTTTAAATTATTTTTTGTTTGCATTATTTTTCCGAAATTCTTTCGTGATGTTCTTTATAATTTAATTGCAAAATACAGGTATCGGCTGTGGGGCAAAAAAGATGTTTGTATGATACCTGATGAATCTGTGTCTGCCGGGTTTGGGGAATAAAAAAGTCTGCAATATTTTTTGCAGACTTTTTACGTTTGATTATGAGAAATTAATTGTTATAAATATGACTTGAATATCGAGAAAAGGTTTAATGTTTAAAGGCATATATTTAAAAACAAAATATTTTTTTTGTAGCTTTACAGATAATTTCAAAAAAATTAATCTTATGAAAAAATTTTCAAAACTCAGTATTTTGCTGTTTCTAATTTTGTTTGTTGCATCGGCATGTAAAAAAGAATCTTTTAAAAGTATAAAAGATGTTAAGTTAAGAGTTGATTTTACAACGCCTGCAAATGCTTCAAAAATTGATATGACTAAACAAACACCGCAGAACTATTATGTTGCTTTAAAAAGTGTTACGCTAGTAGGGGATGAAGGGACTTCAGATATAGAAGTTTTTAATGAAAGTGATTTAGCTTCATCTTTTGTTTTTGACTTTACGGATACCGAAACTGTTCATTCTTTATTACAAGGTGCAACCGTTCCGGACGGTAATTATTCTTCGGTTAAAGTTGAAATTTATTATTTGCAAATGAAACTTGATATTTCGGCAAGCACCGGAATTCAAAAAAGAAATATTCGTATTTATTTATCTGACGATGCCGAAACGGAAGGCGGATTACACCAAGCCGGAGATATGACACAAGTATCTGATGCCGGAACAGAAGAAGGATGGATGCTGGGAAATGGACAAGATCCGGATATGACACCGGTTTCACCTCGCTCAGCTGCATATACATTTGATGAGGGTGACGACGGTTTAGGAGACGGTAATACTTGGTTTGATTTTGCCGGGAAACCCGGAAATAATTTCGGTCCCTTCGGTGATACCGATTTTATGAATAATGCACCGCATCCGATTTATTCTGCCGTTGTTAATTTTGATTTAACAGATAAGGGAGGAGAAAATATTATTCTTGATTTTAATGTGAATAATTGTTGGCAATTTGAAGACAGAGATTCTAACGGTGCATTTGGTGCAGGAGATCTTTCGGAAGATCCTTACCCGACTAAGTGGAATATGGCACTGCCGATTATGAGTGTCACGTTGGAATAAATTAAAAGAATAAAATTCGACTAACGGAAAGGAGAGGTTTTATTACTTCTCTTTTCTGTTTCTAATATAATCATAAAAAGTAAACTTTAAACCGTTCTTATCATCCTTAAAAGTCTTAGAAATATTATCAACTTCCCATATCAAGTAATCTATTTCCGGAAAAAAAGTATCACCTTCAAAAGATTGATGAATTCTTGTAAGATACATCTTGTCTGCGATCGGTAAAAATAATTTATATATTTCGGCACCTCCGCAAATAAATATTTCATCTTCGTTTTTACATTCTTTTAGGGCATCTTCGATTGAATTTACTGTTATTGCACCCTCAAAAATCAATTTTTTTTGAGAACTTAAAATAATGTTTTTCCTTTTGGGTAAAGGTTTGAAAGGGAGGGATTCATAGGTTTTTCTGCCCATAATAACGGGATGCCCGGACGTTAATTTTTTAAAACGTTTTAAATCTTCGGAAAGGTGCCAAATTAATTCATTGTTTTTACCGATAACATTATTTTCGGCTATAGCTGCTATTATTGATATTCTCATATTTAAACTGAAATTGCACCTTTTATATGAGGATGCGGGTTGTAATTTTCTAATGTGAAATCTTCGTATTTAAAATCAAGAACATTCTTAACTTCCGGGTTTAAAATCAGTGTCGGAAGTTTTCGGGGTTCTCTGTTTAGTTGCATTTTAACTTGTTCAATATGATTTAAGTAGATATGCGCATCTCCGAGAGTGTGAACAAAATCACCAAGTTCATATCCGGTTTCTTGAGCAACCATCATAACCAGCAATGCGTATGAAGCAATATTAAACGGTACACCGAGAAAAATATCGGCACTTCTTTGATAGAGTTGACACGATAATTTATTGTCGGCAACATAAAATTGAAATAAAATATGGCAAGGAGGCAGATTCATTTTATCTAAATCGCCTACGTTCCAAGCACTTACAATATGTCTTCTGGAGTTCGGGTTTTCTTTAAGTTGTTTGATAACATTTGAAAGCTGATCAATATGTCCGCTGTTTTCGGTTGTCCACGAACGCCATTGGTAACCGTAAATTCTTCCGAGTTCACCGTCCGGATCTGCCCATTCGTTCCATATTCTCACACCGTTTTCCTGTAGATATTTCGTATTGGTTGAACCTTTTATAAACCAAAGTAATTCGTGAATAATTGATTTTAGATGTATTTTTTTTGTTGTAACGAGCGGAAAACCCTTTTGTAAATTAAATCGCATTTGGTGTCCGAAAACACTGACGGTTCCGGTTCCGGTTCGATCTTCTTTTTTAACACCTTCATCAAGAACTCTGTTTAAAAGGTTTAAATATTGCTGCATAGATAAAAATTTAATTTACAAAAATATCAAATTTATCTTTGTAATCCGAAATACCGGAAGGATATTATTAACAAATTTCTTATATATTCGATTACTTTTTTTCAAAGGGAATTTTTCAGTATATTTGTTTTCTGTTTATTATTATGATTATGAGATTGAAATACACTATTTTATTACGTTATTCTCTTTCCCTTTTGATTTTTATCTTTTCCGGCTTATCAATTTATGCACAAAAAGGCAGTCCGTTTATTACCAATTATAAATTAAAAAATAAATATAAACTTCATAATTGGTTTATTATACAAGATAAAGATGAAATGATGTTTTTTGCCAATCAAAAAGGCGTTTTGAGTTTTGACGGTTCAGATTGGGATCTTATTGCAACACCTACAATGCCTTTAACAATGTATTCCGACACCACTGATCATAAAATTTATGCCGGATGTGTCAATGATGTCGGTTATATTGAAAGAGATACAACCGGAAGCTACGTGTATGTTTCAATTAAAAAAGCATCCGAGAATATCGGAAAAGTAATTGAAATCTCTTCATCAGAAAACAAACTTATTGTATTGTCAGAAAATTTTATAACATTTTTTAATACAGATGATTATGAAGTTATAAAGCGAATTCCCAATCGAAAAGAAAAAGGGTTTTTAAAAAATATTATTTCTGTTTCAGATGAATTATTTCTGGTTACGGATAATAATATTTTCTATAAATTAAAAGATGATTCGCTTAATCGTTTTAAGGTAAAGAATAAAAAAAACATCGGGAAAATATTATTTGATTTTCCGATAAGTAAAACAAGATCGATAATCGGAACGGATGCAAATAAATTGTATTTTTTCGGCGGAAAATCCGTCTGGAGATTTAATATTCAAGATCAAAAATATTTGGATGAAAGTATTTTAACCGATGCTGTGTTATTGTCTGACAGAAAAATTGTATTGTCTACATTAATCGGAGGAATTTTAATTATTGATTCTAAAACAAGAAAAACAATAAAAAGTATTAATTATTCATCAGGATTACCCGATAATGAAATTTTTGCAATCGGAAAGGATGATAATAACGGCTTGTGGTTGTCTCACGGATTGGGAATAAGTCGTATAGATTTTTCGATTCCCGTTAAATTTTATCATACTTATCCGGGTATTGAAGGGCGATTGTTGTCGGTAATCAATAATAATAATACCATTTATGTCGGAACAAATAAGAATTTGTATTTTTTGGAAGAACTGGATGCTTACAAACGTGCCCAACTTATTGAAGCAAAGATTTATACTGTTTCAAAAACATTAAAAAACAAGAAAGAATTAAAAGCAAAAGAAGATGCAAAGAAGAAAGGATTATTTTCAGGACTTCACAAAAAAATAAAAGAATTTGTTTCACCTGATAATACAATCAGTTTAACCGAGAGCAAAAGAAACGCTTTAATTCGGAAACGAAAATTATTAGGATTGCAATCTGTCAGTCATTCTTATAATAAGATTGAAGGATTAGAAGACCGATGTAAACTTTTAGTTCCGTACGGAGATAAGCTGTTGGCAGGAGGGAATAACGGTCTGTATGAAGTTGCTGATAATAAGGCGGAACGGATAATTGAAGATCAATACGTTAATAATATTATTCAAGCAAAAAATAATCCCGACTTGTTTTATGTTTGTACAAATAACGGATTATTTTTATTGGAATTTACTGAAGATGACCGTATTATTACTCAAGTTGAAGATTTGAAAAAGAAGCATGTAAGTTCCGTATCGGAAAATGACACGGCTGTTTGGATAGGGACTGACGAAAATGTGTATTTGATTGATTTAAGAACAAATACAATAGCAAGTTATGAAATAGATAATAAGTATGCCGAAGCTTCAACTTTACAAGAATTCAATAATAATCTTTATGTTTTATTACCGTCAGAAATTTTTTATTATGATGCGAAGCAAGATCGTTTTGTTGTTTTGTTGTCCGGAAATTTTTCCTATATTAAAAAACAAAAAGATGTTTTATGGCTTAATAATAATGAAAAATGGTATTCGGCTATACAACCGAAAGATTATGATCGAGCGAATAATATATATTTGAATCTGTTTAATGATATTGAATATATTTATGTCGATAAATTAAATGATACATGGGTAATTGATGATGATAACAATTTGTATAAAATTAACAATCTGAATATTACTCTTTATAATCCGGAACAAAATGTGTTAATTAAAAATATAACAAATCAGAACGACAAGAAGTTTTCTTTAAATAACTTAACTTTAGCTTCGGATGAAAATTATCTGCGTATCCGGTTTTCTGCACCGTTTTTCCTAAAACAAGATGCAACGGAATATCAATATTTTTTAGAGGGTTTAATGAAAACTCGGTCCGTTTGGGGAAATTCTCCGGAAATTTCTTTTCCTTATGTCCCGCACGGCAATTATACATTACATGTAAAAGCTAAAAATATTCTCGGAAATATAAGTGAGGAAAAAAAGATTTCTTTTTCCGTTAAAGCACCGTTTTGGGAGAAAGATTGGTTTTTAATCAGTTCTGCTTTGACGTTTTTCTTGTTAATAATTTTAATTGTTAAATTAAGAGAAAGAAAGCTTCAAAAGAATCAAAAAATATTGGAGCGAAAAATTCAAGAAAGAACAAAAACAATTGAAGAACAAAAAAATCAATTGGCACAAAAGAATAAAAGTATTAAAGAAAGTATCGTATATGCCGGACGAATACAAAAAGCCGTTATGCCTTCGGACGAATTGATGGGGCAATTATTTAATGATTATTTTGTTTATTTTAAACCGAGAGATATTGTAAGCGGAGACTTTTATTGGTTGAAAAAAATTGGCGATTATACGGTTTATGCCGCGGCTGATTGTACCGGACACGGTGTTCCCGGTGCGCTGTTGAGTATGTTGGGGATTTCGTTTCTAAATGAAATCGTATCAAAAGCACGTTTCGATACACCTGATGAAATTCTTAACCGATTAAGGAAAAAAATTAAAAAATCCTTAAACCAATCAGGCAGTAATTTTGAATCAAAAGACGGAATGGATATTGCGCTTTGTATAATTGATCATGATTCTTTACAGCTTCAATTTGCCGGTGCTTATAACCCGGTATATATTGTGCGGAAAGGAGAATTAACAGAAATAAAAGCAACACGAAATCCGATTGGTGCATTTATTAAAGAAAAACCGTTTGAATCAAATGATTTTAATCTGGAAAGAGGTGATATATTATATACATTTTCTGACGGGTATTCAGATCAATTCGGAATGGATGAAAATCAAAAGTTTAATAAACGAAACTTTAAAAAACTTTTGGCAAAAATTTATGATAAACCGATGTCGGAACAAAAACAAATTCTTGATGATGTTTTTAAGAAATGGAAGGGAAATGTCGAACAAACGGATGATATCATTATTCTTGGCGTCAGAATCTGATTTTTAATATTTAACAATTCTTAAAGTATCCAAATTTAACCGAATCTTCAACCATTCTTCCAAGGTCTTTGATTTTTTTCGGATATAGCTGTTGTAAGTTCCGTTTTTCCATTTAACCATAAATGTAGGAATCGTATCGTAGTTTCCCGAAGAATTTAATTCAATGCTTTTTGCAAATGCAAATTTGTTAATTCGAGGATATTGAACGGCAAATTCTTTTTGTAAACTTTTCAAAGGCAATGTGTCATGTTTAATGTGTATTAATTGATTCTCCAGAAAATCAATTTTTGCATTTTTACTTGTAATAATGTTTTCCTGATTTTTATAAATTTCTTCTAATATGCCTATCCGCAATTTTTCGGGTAATTCTTTCTGCATATTATCGATTTTATTTACTAAAGTATCAAGGTTATTTTTTTCCTGATGAAAATTTAAAACCGTTGAATCTGTAACCCGTATTGCAGAACCTGTTTTTGATAAACCGTAGGCAGGTAATTTGTCTTTTAAGTCATTAATTTCTGTGTTCGGAATACAGTAATGAGTTAAATAAATATCGATGTTTGAAAGTGTATCGGAATAGTTGGTTTGTGTATAGATAATATCAGATTTGTGTGATTTTAAATTTTCTTTAATGAAAATTTCGGCTCGATGATTAAATTGTGATTCTTTAATAACGTTCCAGAAAATTTGTGCACTCGGCAGAATAATAAGTATGATAAAAATAAAAATGTAAACACGAATTTTTTTCTCTCGTTTGGGACTTACATAGTTCATTTTCGGAAATCGGAGATATTTTACGGCAATGAAAGTCGTAAGACTTATAAATACGGAATTAATAAAGAAAAGATATAATGCTCCCGTCAGAAAATTTAACTGCCAAGTTGCCAAACCGTAACCTGCCGTACAAAGCGGAGGCATTAAGGCAGTTGCAATGGCAACACCCGGAATGACGTTTGATTTTTCATCCCCCGACACGGCAATAATCCCTGCCATACCTCCGAATATACCGATAAAAACATCCAATAAAGTCGGTTGTGTTCGTGCTAATAATTCCGAAGATGCTTCTTTTAAAGGGCTGATTAAAAAATAGATTGTAGATGCTAATACGCTGACAATCACTGATATAAAAAAGAATTTCAAAGATTTTTTTAATGTTACCCAATCATTCGTTCCGACGGAAAGTCCCAGGCCGAGTATCGGACCCATCAGCGGAGAAATAAGCATGGCACCTATAACAACAGCTGTGGAATTAATATTTAAACCGAGAGAAGCAATAAATATGGAAGCAATCAAAATCCAAATACCTCTGCCTTTAAATTCAATATCCTTTTGAATAAATTCAATGGTTTTTAATCTGTCTGTTCCTTCGCGAATACTGAAAATATCTTTAAAAAATTTGAACAGATTTAAGATGAAATTTTCATTTTTATTTTGAGAATCAGTATCCATAAATAATCAGTATTTTTCAGAATATCAATATATTAATTTGCTCTGCCGTAGATCTCGCTTATATTTCTTAAAAACGATTTATGAGTTTCAGTTATATCTTCGGATTTAAAACGCCAAAGCCAATTATTTTCAAGAGTTCCTGGTGTATTCATTCGGTATCTCGAATCTAATTGCAATAAATCCTGTAAAGGTGTGATTGCCGTGTTTGCAACCGAAGACCATGCAAGTTTTATTAGTTCATGAGTAAAATTTTCATCTTCAAATTTAAAATATTTTTCGGAAAATTGCCGTTCATGTTCCGAATAATGCTGAAACATTCCCATAGACGTATCATTATCATGCGTTCCGGTATATACCACCGAATTTATTTTATGATTATGAGGTAAAAACGGATTCTCAGCATCTGAATTAAAAGCAAATTGTAAAATATTCATTCCCGGTAAATTGTATTTATCGCGAAGAGCTTCAACATCTTTTGTAACAAAACCTAAATCTTCGGCAATAATATTCGGATTGTTTTTAAAAATCAGTTCAAAAAAATCAGTTTCAGGTCCGGATAACCATTCTCCGTTTTCAGCCGTTTCATTTCCGAAAGGAACAGCCCAAAATTCTGATAAACCTCTGAAGTGATCAATACGTACAATGTCAAACATTCTGAAATTCATGTTAATACGTTCTCTCCACCAAAGATAATTGTTGTTTTTTTGTTGAAGCCAATCATAAACCGGATTTCCCCAAAGTTGTCCCGTAGGACTGAAATAATCCGGAGGAACACCGGCCACTTTTACCGGTGCAAGATTTTCATTTAACATAAAATTTTCTGAATGCATCCAAACATCAGCACTGTCGGGTGCAACATACAGCGGGATATCACCGATAATTTTAATGCCTTTTTCATTGGCATATTTTTTTAATCGGTACCATTGTTCGAAGAAAAAATATTGAATGACTTCATACACTTCAATTTCTTGCTTTAATAGGTCTTTATATTTTTTCAGTGTATCCGGGTTTTTGAATTTTATACCGTCTTCAAAAAACCAATACGGTTTTTCGTCATGTAATGCTTTTAAACTGATGAAAAATGCATAATCGAATAACCAATATTGATTTTCTTTTTTAAACTGCTCAAATTCGGATTTGTCACCTGCAGAATGTAAAAAATCGGCAGCTAATTTTTTCAGCAGACTTATTTTTGTTTCTTTCAAGTAGTCAAAATCAATGTTTGAAATCGGATGTTCTTTTTGTTTTAAGCATTTAACCGGTAATGCGTGTAAGTCAATCATTAAAGGATTTCCGGCAAAAGCTGAAAAAGACGAATAAGGCGAATTTCCGAATCCTGTATGCCCAAGCGGTAAAATTTGCCAATAACTTTGTTTCGTTTCGTGCAAAAAATCCGTAAAACGGTATGCTTCTTCTCCCAATGTTCCGATACCGTATTTTCCGGGTAAGGAAGTTATATGTAATAAAATGCCGCTTTTACGTTTTTCCATCTTTATTTTCTTCCTGATAAATTTTTCGGAATTCGTCCCATTTTTACAGTTTCAGATCGAAGTCTTCGCCCGACAATTTTTTCAACGGTATTTCCGATTTCTAATATTTTATCGATATCAATTCCTGTTTCAATACCCATTTCATCCAGCATAACAAGTAAATCTTCCGTTGAAACCAAACCAACCGCATTCGGATCTTTGTAATAATATTTGCCGGTTCCGGAAACGGGAACACCGTCAACAAAATTAGCAGGTTGTCCGCCGATGCCTCCGATTGTGGATTCAAAACGTGTAATTCCGGCTTGTAAAGCTGCCAAAACATTCGCTAAACCCCAACCTCTTGTTGTATGAAAATGCGCAAGATGCAACGATGTATCAGGAAGCGCATCCAAAAGCATCGAATAATATTTATAAACTCTGTCGGGTGATGCGGAACCGTCATGATCGGCATGTTCAATATCATCGGCACCGATATCCAACCATCTTTTTGTAAACGTAACGGCATCTTTCATTTCTGTCGGTCCTTCAATCGGACATCCCCAAATGGTACTTACGGTTCCGTTAACTTTGATACCGGCATCATGTGCTTTTTTAATGTATGCTTCACTCATTTTCCAATAGTCAGCATGTGATAAACCGGAATTCTTGTATTGATGTGATTCACTGGTAGAAACCATCAGCAAAATTCTGTCGGGACCCCAACCTTCTTTTTTGGCTTGAATGGCACGTTCGATGGCACGTTCTCTGATTGTAACGGCTGTTATTTCTACATCATCAAGTTTATCTTTTAATTTCTTACTGTTCCGGATGCTTTTCATTAAATTATCGGCATCTTTGAATTGCGGCATACCTTTGGGATTTCCGAAGTTCGTGACTTCAATTTTTTTAAATCCTGCAAGAATAAGTTGCTCGGATAACCAAAGTTTTGCTTCCGTATCAATAAACTTTTCTTCATGTTGAAATCCGTCTCTGACGGTAATATCTCCTAATTCTACTTTTTTGGGATATTGCATGGTATTATTATATTTGTTATTAATTTTACGGTATTGAATTAACAAAGATAGTATTTTTTTGTAATCAGAATGTGTCTCTTTTATGCTTGATTTAAAACTTTCTGTATCAGAAGTTAATCAAATTTATGCAGAATTAAATTCGGTATCCGGCTTTGATTTCGGTAATTATGCTTTTTCATTTAAAATGAGGAAAATAATTTTATTGATGCATAGTCTGAAAATTTTAACGGTTGAGGATTTGATTTTTCGTTTACAAAATTCACAACACATTGTTTCGGAATTTGTTAAATCGATGTTTGTTTCTTACTCAGAAATGTTTCGAGATGCCGAAATATGGAATTATTTGCAAGAAAAGATTCTTTCAAAATTACTTTTAAAGAAAGAGGTGAAAATCCATATTCCGTATTGTGTAACAGGTGAAGAATTATATTCGTTAATGCTTTTATTAGGATTGTATCAATCAACTCATGTATCGATTTTAGTTTCACATCCGCTTTCCGAAAATGAAGAAATAATTAAAAATCGTATTTTTACACAGAAGGATTTAAAAGCATGTCAAAAAAATATAGAATTTCTTGATTTTATTAAGAATACAGAAGATATTTTTGTCGGACATACGAATCAGATGAGAATTAATCATTTTTTTCGCGGAGAATTAAATTTTGAACATTGTGATATTTTAAGCCAACAACATATTGCAGAATTTGATTTGGTTTTATTTCGTAACAGATTAATATACTACAATGAAGATTTACAAACCGAGGTTCTGAGAAAAATAAGCGGAAGCTTGAATAAAGGCGGATTACTTATAATCGGCGAAAAAGAAACATTAGGACAAATGTCCGGAAAATATAAAAAACTGAAGTCAAATTTATCCGTATATAAAAAGAAAATTTTTTAATGCGACAAAAATATATCATCATAGGCGGTTCTGCCGGCAGTTTTAAAATTGTTACGGAAATTTTGGAAGCCATTCCGAAACACTTTCCGTTTGCCGTTATATTAATTTTACATCGTTTAAAACATATTAAAGAGGGTTTTACCGATGCCTTAAAAATTAAATCTTTATTACCTGTTTCAGAACCCTTTGATAAAGAAAAAATATTTCCCGGCAAAGTGTATATTGCTCCTGCAAATTATCATTTATATATTGAGCCGAATAATACATTTGCACTTTCTGCCGAGGAGGTCGTTAATCATTCCAGACCGTCAATTGATGTAACACTCAGTTCCGCAGCATTTTCTTTAAAAGAAAAAATGACGGGAATTGTATTGTCGGGAGCTAATAACGACGGAGCTGCCGGATTGAGAGATGTGATGAATTACGGCGGTACGGCGATTGTTCAAGATCCTGAAGATGCAGCTGTTCCGACCATGCCTGAAGCAGCATTAAAGATTTCGGGAACGAAAAATATTTTATCTTCGCAGGAAATTATTGAATATATTAAAAATCTAAATTTTGAATTGTAATGTCTAAAAATCTTGTCCGAAAAATAATTGCGACTGTTTTTTTTATTTTATCTCTGTTTTTAATTTGGCAGTTATTTACCGTGAATCCTGAGTATCAGAATAATACTGAAATGACCATCAGGTTCGGAGCATTGTTTTTATCAAATTTATTTTTATTTGTTTTAACATATACGTTTCAAACAGAAAAAATAATTGAAAAAGAAAAAGGAATCGTTCTGCAAAAAGAAAAACACTTTGATGATATTGAAGAAGAAAAAACAGGTGATACAGAATTGAAAATTAACAGGATTATTTCAAACGTAAAAAATGTTTCATCCGACAAAAATTTCTTTGAAGAGTTGTTGAAAATTTTTTCTAAGGAATTTTATATTGTTCAGGGGCTGATTTATGTTAAGGGAAAAGATAAATTTAAAATGACTGCAAGCTATGCGATATACGGAAATAAAAAGATTAATGAATTTTCGGAAGGACAAGGAATTCCCGGGCAGGTTGCAAAGGATATGAAAATAAAGATAATCACGGATATACCCGAAGATTATATTAATGTGGTTTCCGGACTGGGTGCTTGTTCTCCTCAAAATCTTCTTTTTATTCCGATTGTATCAGGGAATGAAACAATTGCTTTGATAGAAGCTACGGCATTTGATAAGTTCCCGGAGAATCTGGAATTATATTATAACGAATTAAATTCTGCGCTGGTAAAAAAAATAAAAAATCTAAAAAATGACGAATAAATTGATTGATCAATTAATTGATTTGGCAATTGCTGAAGATATCGGTGACGGAGACCATTCTTCACTGTCCTGTATTCCGGAAAACGAAACCGGAACGGTTCAACTACTGGTTAAAGAAGAAGGCATTTTAGCCGGTGTTGAAATTACAAAAGAAGTTATCAGAAAAATTGATCCGGAATTAAAAATTGAGGTGTTCCTGCAAGACGGAACAAAAATAAACCCCGGGGATATTGCTTTTAAAATTTCGGGAAAAGTAATTTCTATTTTGCAAGCCGAACGTTTATTGCTTAATTTTATGCAACGAATGAGCGGTATTGCTACGCAAACGGCAAAATATGCTGAATTAATAAAAGATTTCCCGACTAAAGTTTTAGATACCAGAAAAACAACTCCCGGACTGCGACATATTGAAAAACTTGCCGTCGCAATTGGTGGCGGAACCAATCACAGAATGGGATTGTATGATATGGTGATGCTGAAAGATAATCATATTGATTTTGCCGGGGGTATTGAAAAAGCAATCAATAAAGTTGTTGATTATTTAAAAACTCAAAATAAAGATATTAAAATTGAAGTTGAAGTACGTGATTTTGATGAATTAAACGAAGTGTTGAGAGTAGGGAAGGTGCATCGAATTATGCTGGATAATTTTTCTGTTGAGGACACTAAAATTGCCGTTGATATGATTGCGGGAGAATACGAAGTTGAATCTTCCGGCGGAATAACCTTTGATACTTTAAGAAGCTATGCCGAATGCGGTGTTGATTTTATCTCGGTCGGTGCATTAACGCATCAGATTAAGAGTTTGGATTTGAGCTTGAAAGCGATTTAGCAGTTAGGAGTCAGGGATTAGAAATTAGGTGTTAGTGGTTAGGAATTAGAAGAAAGAAGATTTATTTTTATAAAATAATACGTTTTTTACTGTTTATATACTATTTCCTCGTTCCTAATTCCTTAGTTCTGATAACTCTCAACTTTATAAACTTTATACTATAAACTAAATTAAAATGAATTACGACATAATAATCATAGGAAGCGGGCCCGGCGGATATGTTGCGGCAATCAGAGCATCGCAACTGGGAATGAATGTAGCTGTTGTCGAACGGGCGGAAATAGGCGGTATTTGCCTTAATTGGGGCTGTATTCCTACAAAATCATTATTGAAAAGCGCACAAGTTTACGATTATATCAAACATTCCGAAAATTACGGTATAAATGTTGACGGATATAAAGCCGATTTTTCGAAAATCATAGAAAGAAGTCGCGGTATTGCCGAGCAGATGAGCAAAGGCGTACAATATCTTTTTAAGAAAAATAAAATAACGGTTTTGCAAGGTTTCGGAAAACTTGCCGGAAAAAATACGGTTGAAGTTAAAGATGCAGAAGGAAATATTGAAAAATACACTGCCGATCATATTATTTTGGCAACCGGTTCTCGTTCCAAAGAATTACCGAATTTAAAACAAGACGGTAAAAAAATAATCGGTTATCGTGAAGCATTAACTTTGGAAAAGCAACCCGAAAGTATGATTGTTGTCGGTTCGGGAGCCATCGGAACGGAATTGGCATTTTTTTATAATTCAATCGGCACGCAAGTAACATTGGTTGAGTTTCTGCCGAATGTGTTACCGATTGAAGATGAGGATGTTTCAAAACAAATCGGGCGTTCCTTAAAAAAAGCAAAAATAAAAGTCATGGTGTCTTCATCGGTTGAAAAAGTTGATGTTGAAAATGATAAATGTATCGTTATAATTAACTCAAAAGGGAAAGAAGTTAAAGTTGAAACGGAAATTGTTTTATCGGCAGTCGGCGTTGTTTCGAATTTGGAAAATGTCGGTATTGAAGAAGCCGGTATCGAGCTTGAAAAAGGCAAAATTAAAGTTGATGATTTTTATCGAACCGATGTTGAAGGAGTTTATGCTATCGGTGATATTGTTCACGGGCAGGCATTGGCACATGTGGCATCGGCAGAAGGTATTTGCTGTGTAGAGAAAATTGCCGGTTTAAATCCCGAACCGATTGATTACGGCAAAGTTCCGGCTGCGGTTTATACGACACCCGAAGTTGCCTCGGTCGGTTTAACCGAAAAAGCTGCAGCAGAGAACGGTTACGAAGTAAAAACAGGAAAATTTCCTTTTACGGCATCCGGAAAAGCAACGGCTGCCGGTAATCGCGACGGATTTATAAAATTAATTTTTGACGCAAAAACCGATAAATTAATCGGAGCACATTTTGTCGGATTAAACGTCAGCGAAATGATTGCCGAAGCCGTAGTATCATTAAAACTCGGAGCACAAGGACACGATTTAATAAAATCAATCCATCCGCATCCGACAATGTCGGAAGCAATTATGGAAGCGGCTGCAGCGGCTTATGATGAGGTTATTCATATTTAACAGTAAAGTTATTAAAGCACTTTTTCCATTTCAAAGTGAGGAATTCCGATTTCAAAAAATTCCTCACTTGTAATTTTATAATTTAGTTTTTGATAAAAAGGAACAGCCGTTTTTCGAGCGTGCAGAATAAATTTTTTATACTGTTTAGTTCGGGCAAATTCTTCCGAAAACAGGACAAGTTTGCTGCCGTATCCTTTTCCTTGCAGGTTTTCGTCAACGGCAACTTGCCGCATTTTCAGAACGGTATCGGATAAGGGTTTTAAATGCAAAACCGCTTTTATTTCATTTTGCTCAAACAGTCCGAGAATATATTCCTCTTTGTCTTGGGTTAAAAATTCGTCGATAAAAACCATTCCGAGCGGTTTACGAAGAATTTTATCGCGCAAAATTAAAGATTGCTCGTATTCGGGTGATTGATATTTTATTTGTTTTAGTTGCAATATAAAAAATCGATTTAACTATATGTAATGTTGATTTTTACATGATTAATTTTCGTATGTCATTGATATATAAGGGGTTCCCTACTTATACTTACTATAATTTACTTTCCTGCCGTTAAGAGCTTGAACGGGTCTGTAATTGTTATCCAAAATATTTGAAAATTTATCAATTTGTTCCTTAGATGCTTCTACAGGATTTTTAAATATAAACCAGCTTACAATTTCCGAACAAGGCGGTGTTGTTAATGAACCGCTATAATAATAGAAAGACTTGTTTTCAGGAAATAATTTTAATAAATCAATCATTTCGTTTGCTTTATATTCACCTTTTTGTGTCGGAAATTTATCTAAATATTTTTTAAATAAATCATTCTCTTTTCCTTCTTTAAACATAACAGCCAGAACGGCAAAATCAGTATCAGAATACTTATGTACAAAGTGTACTTCTAAAGGAAAATGTTTACCGTCAATAGTGTGTTCACTTAATGCATGGTAATGGAACTGTATAAGTTTGTAATCTTTACCGTTTAAATTCACCGTGTTTTCTCCGTCAACATTAAATTGTAAAGTATGAGAATTGTTAATAATGTTTACTTTAGACTTGCCGTAGTTGAACTTCGGGGCTTTCACATCATCTGATTTAACAAGGGTTT
>JANTGL010000002.1 GCA_024762915.1 Bacteroidales bacterium
CGAAGAAATTGACTATATCAATATTCACGGTACGGGCACGGCAAATAACGATTTATCGGAAGGCCGAGCCATGCTGAATGTTTTTGATAATAAAGTTCCGAAATTCAGTTCTACAAAAGCCTATACAGGACACACTTTGGCTGCAGCCGGAAGTTTGGAAGCTGTTTTTTCCGTCTTATCATTACAAAATAAGATTATTTTCCCGAATTTGCGTTTTCAAAATCCGATGAGCGAATTTCATTTAATTCCGGAAACGGAAGTCATAAAAAATACTGACATTAAACATATTATGTCTAATTCTTTCGGTTTCGGCGGTAACGGAACGGTTTTAATAATTTCTGATATAAACTAGTACATAAAAAAAATGGCATTCATTAACGGAGCAGCAAGTATTTCACCTCAAAATTCATTAGATTTTAATGAGTTTATGAAAGATATGCTCGTTTATGAAGATGATTATTTAAAATCCGTAAAACCGAATTACAAAGATTTTATGAAGCCGATTGAGGCAAGACGCATGAGCAAAACTGTTAAAAACGGTATTATTTGTTCTCAAATTGCCATGCAACAAGCCGAAGTTGCAATGCCGGATGCAATCATTTTCGGTACAGGTTTGGGCATTGTTTCCGATACCGAAAAATTTTTGGAGAAAATGCTGAATGACAAAGAACAATTTCTTACACCGACTTCATTTATTCAATCGACACATAACACAGTTGCAGGTCAAATTGCCGGCAGAATTAAATGTCATAATTATAACTTCACATACGTAAACCGAGGATTTTCATTCGAGTCTGCCCTACTCGATGCAATAATGCAGTTAAAAGAAGGTAAAAAAAATATTTTAGTCGGCGGCGGTGATGAAATGACTGATCATTATTATCATATCATAAAAAAAACAGGGCTTTGGAAAAATAATACTTTTAAAAATACGGATTTGCTTAAACATAAAACTCCGGGTGCTTTATGCGGTGAAGCCGTTTCATTTTTTGTTGTTTCCGAAGAAAAAAATCAGGAGACTTTTGCCGAATTAAAAGACTTAAAAATGTTTTACAAACCGAAAGGTGTTTCGGACATTCAAAATACAATTACTGATTTTCTGAAACAAAATAATCTGCAAATTTCTGATATTGATTTAATTATAACCGGTCATTCCGGAAACAAAAAAGATGATAAAATATTTGATACCGTACTTTCCTCGGAATTTCCCGAAACTCCGTCTGCTTTTTACAAGCATTTATGCGGCGAGTTCCAAACAGCAAGTGCTTTTGCTTTGTGGTTAGGTGCTAATATTATCAAATTTCAGGAATATCCGGATTTTATAAAACTTAATGACAAAACACCGAATAAATTGAATAATGTTTTAATTTACAATCATTATTTTAACATCAATCATTCGTTAATATTGTTGAAGAAAGTTGAAAGGTAAATGGAATAAGTTATGAATTTTTTTTATTGGCTTTTCAGTTAAAAGATTGAATGAGATTAATAAAAGATTGAATGAGATTAATAAAAGATTGAATGAGATTGAAATTTGAAACTAAAAAATCATAATAATCAGCGAAAATCTGCGTCCGAACTATGCTTAACTTCAAAAAAACAAATATTATTTTCATATTCATCTTTCTCTCAATGATATTGATTGAAGTTTATTTACCATTTTCACAACTTTGGTATTTATTGCCTTTATTTATTTATTTATCAATACTTTTCTTTGGTTCAAAAAATATTTGCTCACAGTTTTATGCAAAAGTAAAATGCACATCAGAAGACAAAAGTAAACTACACTTAACATTTGATGACGGTCCGCATCCCGAAACAACTCCCGAAATATTAAAAATTCTTAAAAAATACAATCAAAAAGCAACTTTCTTTTGCATCGGTAAAAACATTGAACATTATCCCGAAATTGCAAAAAAAATTATAAATGAAGGACATACAATCGGCAATCATTCGTTTTCGCATTCCTATTATTTTGATTTTTTCGGAACATCAAAAGTGATTACCGAACTTGATAAAACAAATCAATTAATAAAAGAACTGACCGGTAAAGATTGTCAAATTTTTCGTCCGCCATACGGTGTTACCAATCCGAATATTGCAAAAGCCGTAAAATTCTTAAATTTGCAGGTTGTCGGATGGAGCATTCGTTCATTGGATACGATAAAAGACAAAAAAACAGTTTTAAAAAGATTGCAAAAAGCTAAAGCCGGTGATATTATTTTGTTTCATGATACAAAAGAAGAAACACCTGAAATTTTAGATGAATTTTTGCGTTTATATGATGACGCAGATTTTCGCTGATTTTTTATGATTTAAAAATGGATAATAATTTCAAACATTCCGATTTAACAAAAAAGATTATTAAAGCATTCTACAATGTTTATAATGAATTAGGATATGGTTTTTTAGAAAAAGTATATGAAAAAGCAATGATGCTTGAGCTGAAAGAAATTGGTTTAAATTGTAAAAGGCAGCAAGCAATAGAAGTAAAATACAAAAATCAAAACATAGGAGATTATTATGCCGATATTACTGTAAACAACCATGTTATAATCGAACTTAAAGCCGTAAAAAATATTATTAAAGAACACGAAATTCAACTTGTCCATTATTTAAAAGCAACAGATATTGAAGTGGGTTTGCTTTTAAATTTCGGACCCGAACCGCAAATTGTAAGAAGAGTACTGACAAAAGAATACAAAAATAAATCATAATAAATCAGCGTCAAAAGAAATGAAAACAATAACAACCTTATTAATTCTGACAATAAGCACAACATCATTTGCTCAAAACAGTAATTTTAAAAAAGTCACTAATCCCGCTGCTGTTATTCAAAAATTGAATACCACTTCAAAAAACACAAAAACCATTGACAGCGATTTTAAGCAATTCAAACATTTGGATATTTTGGAAAATGATATTGAAAGTACCGGTCATTTCAGTTTCCGGGCAACAGATAAAGTGCGTTGGGAATATATGCAACCCTATAAATATCTGATTGTTATGAACGGGACCAATATGTGGATTAACGACGGCAGCAAAACCAAAAAATACGATACCAAATCCAATCAAATGTTTAAAGAAATTAACGATTTGATGGTGGGAATGTTGCAGGGAAAAATTTTGAAAAGTGCTGAGTTTACCGTTGACTTCTTTGAAAATAAGAACCAAATACTTGCAAAATTAAAGCCCAAATCCGGTGAAATGCAAGAATTTTTGAGCGAAATGCAACTATTTTTTAACAAAAAAGATTACACGGTTGAAAAAATTAAAATGCTTGAAACTTCCGGTGATTATACATTAATCAAATTTTATAATCGAAAAATGAATGTTGAAATACCGAATTCGAAGTTTATTGTGAAATAATAAATTGAAAGTTAAAAGGGAAAATGGAATAAAATTAAACCCTGCACCTTTAAGGTTTTTACGATTAAAAAAAATCATAATAAATCTGCGTCTGTAAATATGCGTCCGAAAATGAAAAAATCTATTGTCATAATTCTTGTGCTGTTTCTGCAATCATGTGTCATTAGTAAATTTGAGAATTCAAACAATTCTTTTAACTATAAAAAAGTTTTTTCCGAAACCGGCAAATCATATGTTTACAGAACACGAATTCATCTTTACGATAAAGATTTCTCGGGATTAATTGTAATAAAATCGCAAAAAAACGGTCATCGAATTGTTTTTCTTAATGAAATCGGTATGAAATTTTTTGATATTGAATTACTTTCAAAATCTTATAAAATCCATCAAATTTTTGAACCGATGAATAAAAAGATGCTTATTAAGTTGTTGGTCAGTGATTTTAATTTTATTTTAATGACTGATTTAAAAGGTGATACTATATTCCTGAAAGAAAAAAGATCTGAAGAATATGCTCTTAAAGCAAAAAAAGTTAAAAATATTTATTACTTTGACAAAAATACCTTACTTCCGAAAAAAGCATTCAAATATTCATTATTGAGAAAAACAACATTTTTAAAGTACGAAAAGTATAAAAGCGGAATTCCGCAAAAAATCAGTATCAAACATAAAAATATTAAATTTGCAATGGAATTAAGTTTTATTAAATAAGAATTTCTTAATTTTGTAATAAAAGGAAGAAAATGGAAACAGCCGAATTAAAATTAAAATTATTCAGATATATTGACAGCTTAGATGACAATCATTTAACATATGTTTATAATTTACTGATTGACAAGGCAGACATTAATGATTTTTGGAATAATTTAACAGAATTTCAGAAAAAAGACATCGAAAAAGGATTGAATGATTTAAACGAAGGCAAAAGAAAAAATATTGAAGAAATTTTGAAAAAATATTAATGCAGTATCAAATATATATTTCTGAAACGGCTGAAAGAAATTTAGAATACATCTTCTTATATCTACAAAAAGAATGGTCTGAAAAAGTAAAAAATAATTTTAAATCTCAATTTTTAAATTATTTAGAACTGATTAAAAAAAATCCTTTTATTTTTCCTTCATCAAATATAAAAAAAGAAATCAGAAGATGCATTATCACTAAACATAATGCTCTGTATTACAGAGTTTCAAATAATGTTATTGAAATAATCACAATACAGGATACAAGACAAAACCCAGATAATTTCAAGCTAAAATAAATCGATGCTTCTGAACAATTTTTACAAAATACAATCTGTAAGTTCACAATCTGAGAATGAGATTATTGCAACAATAATTTTAAATCCCGAACATGAAATTTACAAAGGACATTTTCCGAATAATCCTGTTGTACCCGGTGTTGTAAGCGTTCAAATAATAAATGAAATTTTATCAAAGCATCTCGTAAAAAAATTAATGACTTCAAGTGCAAAAAGCATCAAATTTCCGGCAATGATAAATCCGAATGTTAACCCGCAACTTTTCGTAAAAATAAACTACACCGAAAACGAAGACAAAAGCTGTAAAGTTACGGCACAAATCTTTTTTGAAGATATTATCTTTTTAAAATTCAGCGGAAGTTTTCTGTTTTCTTCAGACGCAGATTTACGATGATTTCTTTTAAGGGTGCAGGATACAGGGTGCAAGGTGCAGGATACAGGGTGCATGATACAAGTTTCAACTTCATACATTTTTTAACTTTAAACTTTTAACTTTAATCTATTAACTTTAATCTTTTCCCTGTTCAATATTCAAACCCAAAGTCCCCATAAATTGTTTTAATTTGCTTTCACGCTTTTCAATAGAAATGAAATTTTTCTTAAAAGCCTTTGAAGGATCAATTACGGGTGATTTCAAATTCATAAATGTATCAACTTCTTTAAAAATTATCGGTAATACACGAATATTCAAATCGTTATCAAGTTTAAATTTTCGCATCATAAAATTTTGAAACGGGTCGGTTGCCAAAGCAATCTTTTTAAAACCTTGTTTTCCGGCAAGTTTATAGGAATACCAAAGATTTTCCGTACTGTGTTCGGCAAGGGTATCCGTATAAATAATACTTCCGGGAATACCCAATTTTTCGGCATACAATTTCATAATAACGGCCTCATAATATGGAGAATAAACCGCAGCTCCCGAGTAAATAATATTCTTTGTAATTCCTCTTTGATACAGCAAATACGACCAATACACACGCATTTTCATCACATCGTTCCATTCGTTTCCGTTGAAGGGCACACCGGGAACAATAATCGCATCATAGGGAGCATGTTTTGAGGATAATTTATAGGCAAATTTTGAACATGAAGATAAACTAATGAATATCAATAATGTAAAAGTCAGCAACTTATTGTATCTCTTTACTATCATTCCGAATTTTTATCTGATATTTCTTTTAATCGTTCTTCAATATTTTCCTTTTCCGGTAAGGTCGTAAGTTCCTTTGTTAATGCAAGTTCATAATAATGCTTTGCATCTTCCGGATTTTCTTTTGCAAAATAATAATCACCGACCAGCTGATACGTATAAAAGTATTCCGGATTTGATATTATAAAACGCTGTATTTCTGCGTCTTTTATAACAACAGAGGTATCTTTTACGGCTGCTTTAAAAACATCTTTTTGTTTTTGAAAATACTTAAAATTCTCATAATCTTGTGAATACAAAAAACTGTCCTGCGGAACAGTTAAGTCGGCAATATACAATTCTTTATTCTCGGTCATAGCCGGAAAAACAGAAAAAACACTGTCCAAATCATAGCAAACATATTTTCCGAGTTGGTAGGGATTGGTTGAAATCCAAAATTTTAATTCATCGGGTTTAAAAATAATTGAATGATGTGAAATCAACTGGCAAATATTTTTCTCATTTCCCATACCGATATTTGCATCATGCAAACCTCTTTTATTTCTGAGAATTTCGGCTGCATCTCGATATCCGATTGTGTCATAGTTTCCGATTAATTCCCACATTCTCTTAAAGCGATACATCGAAGAACTTTCCTTAATATTTTCAAGGTTTAAGTCCGTATTTTTAAACTTATCGGATTGAAAATGATTGGGACCTATAACAATATCACTTTTCGGATAAAACAAAGCACAATCCTTTGGTGTTTTCTCAATGATTGCCGTTGCATCGTCTTTTGCTGAACCAATCATAATCGCTTCCGACACAAACGATTTACGTTTTTTGGCTATTTCAAAAGCTTCGTTAATATTTCCGGCATATTGCAATATTTCTCTGGCAATTAATGAAATGGGATCTGCCGATGAAAACGGAATTTCAGATTTTGCGGCATTCAATGTTACCGTTAGCCCTTGATCGTTCATTCCGGAAACGGTACCGACAAAACCGCCCCAAGTGATTTCAACAAATTTATGTCCTTTATTCGGATTGTAAAACGTTACAATTTTATCTTCGGCAAATTTATCACCGACATAAAAATCAAAATTTCTTCCGATTATCAAATGCCCGTCAGCCGATTTGGAATGATTGCACGAAAAAGAGGTGCATCCGACCTTTGCAACATTCTGAACAGCATGCCCGATGTCGTGTGCCGCATGATAATTCAATATTCGTTCATAATTATCACCGATATATAAATAGTCTTTTGATGCCGATTCTGAAACGCCGTAAATTTCTTCCAAATATTCTTTCGGAACATATTCATCCATATTACGATTAAACCAAGCCGTCATATATTTCATAAAATTAAGCAATCTTTGCGAAGGGATCATCTTTTTAATTTCTTCAACAAAGGCATCTTCTTGTTTTTTACCGAGTTCTGCCGTTAATTTTCCGTTGTAAACACCTCTTTCAAAGGCACTTCCCTCAACATATAATTCATAAAGACCACTTTCGCTTTTTCGCAAACGGTTATTTTTTATGCCGTAAAAGTTCTTACCCAAAACTTCTCTTTTTTCCTTTAAAGAAGACTTGTAAGCAACTTTCGGCGGCGGCATTTTTATGGCTTGAAAAAAGTAAATTGTAAAGCCGAATACAAAAATCAGCAAACTCAAAAAAAAGTATTTTAAGAACTTTTTAAAAGTAAATCGTTTATTTTTAGATTTTTCGGATTTCATTTTATTTATTTGCATTCCTAATGAGCACGGAAAATTACGATAATATCTTTAAAGAAAAAAAATGTTGTGTTATAATACCGACATTTAATAACGCCGTGACTTTAGCAAATGTTATAAAAGATGTTCTGCAATATACCGAAAATATTATTGTTGTAAACGACGGCTCAACGGATGATACGATTGAAATTCTGAAACAATTTCCGAAAGTTACCGATTTAAGTTATGAAAAAAATGAAGGGAAAGGTTTTGCTTTGCGCGCCGGTATTAAACTTGCCGAAAATATTGGTTATAATTATGCAATAACACTCGATGCAGACGGACAACATCTTGCTTCCGATCTTCCGCAATTTATTGATTTTCTTGACGATAAAAAAGATGCAATTATTATCGGAGCAAGAAATATGAACGGACAAGATCAAAAACACGGCAGCAGTTTTGCCAATAAATTTTCAAATTTTTGGTTCCGAATTGAAACCGGCATCAAGCACCCCGATACGCAATCGGGTTTTCGTTTATATCCTCTGAAAAAAGTTAATAAACTGAATTATTTTTCTTCAAAATACGAATTTGAAATAGAAGTCATCGTTCGAAATGCATGGCGAGGGGTTGATATTGAAGCGGTTCCGATAAATGTTTATTATCCGCCCGAAGAGGAGCATATTTCTCATTTTCGTCCGTTTAAAGATTTTTTAAGAATAAGTGTTTTAAATACCGTCTTGGTGATTGTTGCTTTCTTCTACGGTTTACCGGCACGTCTCTTCTATTATTTAAAAAAGAAAAACTTCAGACAAATTATCAAAGAGGATGTTTTGCAAACAAAAGACAATAATTTGCAAATCAGCAAAGCTGTAGGATTTGGTTTTTTTATGGGTATTGTACCGATATGGGGTTGGCAAACTGTTGTTGCTTTGGCACTTTCACAATATTTAAAACTAAATAAAGCCATCGTTATTCTTGCAGCAAATATCAGTATTCCGCCTATGCTTCCTATTATTTTGTTCGGAAGCTATTACACCGGAGCAATAGTTACCGGTAAAAATTTAAATTTATTGCATTTCACAACCGACTTCAATTTTAAAACTGTTTCAGAGGATTTATTTCAATATATTCTCGGGGCAATAGTTTTAGCAATAATCACTGCTGTTGTAACCGGATTAATTACATTTATTTTACTTAAATTTTTCAGAAAGAATAATACGAACAATATTAAAGTTACTTCAGTTTCTTAACCATTTTCGTACTGCCTTTGTTTTTAGTTTTTATATAATTCGTAACATTTTCAAAGTCTGAAAAATATTTTTCCGGAATACGCTCTCCTGTCAAAGTATTTACAAAAAAAGTTATCGGCAGTTTTGTTTCTTTTATTTCAAAACCTAAATTTATGAAAGCATCTCCCCTTCCCCAATCTAAGTTTATATAAGTCATTAAAGTATCCGGTTTATATGCTTTAATGTATGCTTGCAATAATTTATCTAACCCTCCGATAACGGAATATCCGTTTTTGATACAAAATCGTAATAATTCACCCGAACGACTTCCGTCTCGGAATTTACGCAGTCCGGCAAAAGTTGCAATTCCGACTAATTCATCGTGAAAAAATAATCCGTATTTAATTTTGGAATTTGTAGTTCCGAAGATATGATTTTCTTCTAAAAATAAATCGGTTTCGGGTTTTTTGATTTTTTTTAGGAGGCATTGCCTTCCGTGAATCCGCATGCTGATTTGAAGAATGGATTTTATTTTACTTTTTACGATTTCGGGTTTTCGTTGCCACCAATCTTCATACACAATAAATTTATCGGAATATATTGCTTCTGATAAATATTTTTCAAACGGTAAAAAAATAAACTTTTTAAAGGAAGTTTCGGGTAAATTATATTCTTTGATTAAATAATTCAAAAAACGATAAAATTCATTTTCCCTCTTTTTTGTATCTTTTTCTTTCAACTTTTAACTTTCTATTTCAGAATTAGCAATTTTTCAAACTTTTCGGCAACTTCACCAGTAGAATTTCGAATTTTTACTCTGTAAACATAAACACCTCTGCCGATAAGATTGCCGAAATCATCGGTACCGTCCCAGGCATATGGACCTGCACGAAAACCGTCAGCCGTAAAACTGTCTTCAATGGTTTTAACCAACTTTCCGGAAACGGTAAATATTTGAATAATGATATCTAAATCTTGCCCGGCTTGATTATGTTCAAACCAAAATTCTGTATGTGTCGTAAACGGATTGGGATAATTCAATAACTTATCAATTGACAGTTCTTCAGATTCAATTACAACAAAATCCAAAAATTCTTCCGATGAATTATTATAAACATCCCAAGCTTTAAATTTTAATGTATGTTCACCCGGTTTCATATCAAATAAAAAATGTTCAAGCGTTCCGTTTTTATAGGTCCCTTCATCCGCTCTGTAATCATCATTCATTACAATGATATTTTGAATATCATCATCTATTACTGCCGTTATATCGTGTCCGATACCGCCTGATGCCGTATTTATACCGTGTTCATCAAACAATTTTGCAAATATTCGAGGATTCACATCAGTCATTCCCCCGGAAACAAAGTTTTCATCATTCATATATAAGTTTATTTCCGGCCCGGTATTATCCTCTTCATAATTTGAAGAAATATCACCTACTAAAAAATCATAAGAATAACCTTTAGCATCATAAACTCCGTTTTCTGCGTAATAACTTACTTTACCTGTATCTACATTTAATAAGATATCTTTCGGTACAATAAATTCAAAATTAAAATCTCCGTTAATAACTTTAGCTTTTCCTTTATATACGGTATTATTTCTGTCTTGATAAGTAAATACGCCGTTATCATCATTATTTAATGTATTGACCGTAATTTCTTTATCAAAAACAGTCGGATACACAAAACCGTCAAAATTTTTCAATTTATTACCGTTTTTATCCGTTACACTTCCGTTAAAACTTGCTTTACTTAAAGCTTTTAAAGTATCAATTTGAGAAACCGGGTGACCGTTTATTTTATTTGTTATTACCTGATTATCAGAAGCAAATCCTAATTGTAAAGCCGGATCACCCATTAAAAAGAAAATCAAAATACTGTTTGAAGAGTAATCAACTTTTGTTTTACGAATAATATCACCCAAACAATACGGTTTCCCGTTACCGAAACTTTCAAAAACATTTTGATAAAAATAGCTTGATAAAACTCCGTTTGCATAAATCCATGCAATGCGTGCCGTAGTAAATAATGCAATTGCACCTCCTTGTGAATTTAAAAAAACATGTTCCCCTGCTGACAAAAATTTATAATCGTCAAAACGTGTAAATTCACAAGTTGCGGTTACAAATAAAGGTAATTTATCAAAATTTCTCCAACTTTCGATTTCACTTATTGTCATTATTCGTTCATGAGCCAAACCTTGTTCCCCTCCGTGACCTGTATAATTAATCAGCAATGCCCCTTTTTGAACACGATTATTTACAGCCGTATTAACATCAGGATATCTTTGACCTCCGGAAACCGTGTATTGTGTGTAAGCATCCAGATAAATTTTCTCAATATTAAAAAAGGGGTATTTGGTTTTAATACTTTCAGTATAACCGTCAGCTTGTTGCATGTGAATATTATTATTTTCGTCATCGGCAATAAAAGATAATTGATTTCTCCAATCTCCAAAAGTAGCAGGATTAAGATAACGATTAACTTTTGCAATATATTCTTCAGCTTCTTCAGGTGTTGAAACAGGTATTCTTCCTATTCCGATATCTAATAAACCGGATAATGAAGTTCCTAAATCACCTTCACCGTCATCCAATAAACCGAAAAAATCATCCGTCACCAAAGAACTGCCCAGACTAACCGAATTACTTTGTTGATAAGTAATCATAAAATTTCCGTTAATTCCTTCTCCGCTTCTGTTATCATAGGAGCCGTCACCGAACAAACATAAATATCTTAAAGTATCATTGCCCGATGCTCTTTCATAAACCATTTTAGCATAATCTCTCAGAGCAGAAAAATCAGCAGCTCCCGAAGAAAATTCATTATAAACTTGCTGAGTTGTCACAACTTTAACATTCATATTATCTCTTTGAACATGAATATCTTTAAGTTCATTTGCCTGTACTAAAAAATCAGGATTTGTAATAATGATCATATCTGTTGCTCCGGAAGTGGCATGCAAATTTTGATTAGCAACATCTACTACATTTTCAAGATCGGGAGTTAAATATGATGCATTATCAAAAGCAATAAATTCATGCAATACATCACCCGAAAGTTTAAATATTTGAGTATTCCCGGAAACATTCGTATTCACTTTAACCGGTTTTGTTTTATCGGTAATATCCCAGACGGTTATTCCGCTGCCGGCATTTGACAAAGTATATTTTGAAATTTTTCCGGCACCGTATGTTTCTCTGTTTCTGAAAGAAAATTGTCCGTCCGGATATTTTAACAGACATTTTGTATTAACATAAATATAATCTAACCAAGCTTGAGCAGCCGGAGAATTTTGATGATACGTTAAGTTAACCGAAAGAGAATTTCCGGTCGGTGCCGTAAAATTAAATTCTGTTTCACCGACATCTGCATAGTCATATTCACCAATATTTCCGAAATTTATTGTTCCTGAACTTCCGTTTGCCGAAACCGAAAAATAAGATTCACTTGAATTAGAAGCAGTTCTGACATATACAAATGAATTATTATAAGCGTTTAAGTTCGGGAAAGAGAAATTAAAAGATTGATTATTATCAATATCAAAAGATTCACCGAACATTCTTCGTCCCGTCTCTTCAATATGATGATTATCATCTTCGTGAAGCGCATAAGCATCATAAGTATTAATATTTTGAGTTTCAGGCAAACTGCTTGAAGATTCATTTTTAATCGTGTTATTATAACTGCTGTTATAATCCGTGCTTAAAAAATAATAAGCATATTCAGAATAAAAATGATGAATCGGAACAAATCTGTCATTCCCTGAATCATAATTCCATTTGTCGGGTCCTTGACCGTAAAAATAAACCGTATTATCTTTTATTAACAGATCATTCTCAATTAAATCATCCGGTCTGTCATCACCTGCAATCATGGGTAACCAACCGAATGCATTCCCAAAAATTCGGATATTTTGAGGATTTTCAAAACCCATATTTTGAAGTTGTGCAAACGTTATTTTATAAACCCCGCTTTGTTTAATTCTGATTTTTTTCCAAGTTCCGCTGCTCAAAACAGAATTTGTAACATTTTTCAAGCCTTTAGATTTAGGATTTCCGGTTTTTCTATTTTTAATAATTCTAATATCAAATTTAATAAGTTTTAAAAGTTTCCCGGACAATTCTTTTTTTAAAGGCAAAAAACTAATTTGAATATAAGGAATACCCCTGGCATAGAGCACTTTACTTTTAATAATAATTTTCTCAGATATTTTATTTAAATGTAAAACAGCTTGCAAATTTTCATCCTTTAATGCAATAAACCGAAGTTTTTCAAGTTTTACGGTATACGTATAATTTAAATCATAAAATTGTTTTATATTTATATTTTCAGAATAATAAGGCAATAAGTCGTTATTAAAACTTGCTGCTCTTTCAAAATCTAAAACATGATAAATATTTCCCGAAGTATCCGTTTTTACTTGATTCGATTTCCAGTGGATTTCTCTCGTAAAAATTTGGGAATACGAATTAAAACCTATAAAAAGAATTACTATTAATAAGGGAACTTGTAAATATTTCATAAAGCCGTTAAATGAAATGTAATAATTATAATAAATGTAATATTTATTTTAAACGATTGTTTCTGCTGTTGAGTATATTCTCATTAAATTTTTCATTTATAAAAGCTCAAAATTACAATTTTTCCGATCCGTATTCCGAAAAAATATTTTTTAATCCGGCCTATTCCGGTCTCTCAGAAATTTCGGAAATAAACTTAAGTTATGCAAAAAATTTCTTTTACGACATATATTCAGTAAGTTATAACCGTTTTTTTAATGAATACAAAAGCGGTTTGGGAATTATGATTTTAAATAGTCGTCTCGGAAAAGGCGCAATTAATAATTTAAATATTTCCGGTATCTACAATTATCAAATAAAAATAAATTATAAAAGTATTGTAAATACGGCGATTCAAGTCAGCTATCTCGAACAATCCGTTAATTCTGAAAAACTAATTTTCAGTAATCAAATAAATCCGATTTCTCAAACAATCAATCCGAATACTTCAGAATTTTTCGGAAATATATTTCGAACATATGATTTTTCATTGGGCACAAGCTATATAAGTAACAGATACAGAAGCGGTTTAAGTATACATCATATAGATAAATTTTTCTTTAATACTTCCGAAAACTTAATAAATCCTGAAATTACATTATACTTTGGCAAGATTTTTTCTGTTAACTTTTCAGAAAAATTTCATAAATTATTAATTACACCGGAAATAATTTGGAAAACACAAAACAATTTTAATCAATTAATTTATGCCGTTCACGGAATTTATAACATTTTTTTAACAAGAATTTTCGTAAAACATAACATCAATTTTAATACTTTTGAAAGTGCGATCAGCTTTGGATTAAATTACACAAAATTCAGATTAATATATACTTACAACATATCATTTACAAAATATTTAAGTATCCCGACGAGCACAAACGAAATATCTTTAAGATACAATTTCGGTAAACGAAAAAAAATAAATATCAAAAACACAATATATTGTTCAGATTTTTAGTTATATTTGTGGTTTAAAACAGTAAAAAAACAGGTTCAATTAAGAGCAAACTCTTAATAAAATTGAAATTAAATTTACAAACAAATGAAAATGAAACTCTTTTTTCCGATTGCTGCTTTTGTTGCAGCTGCATTAATTTTAAGTTCTTGCGGCGGCGGCAGCACAACAGGTAACGAACAAATCGGTACTTATTCAACATCAACCGGATGGCAGTATAACAATGCAGAAAACGGCGGTTTTGAAGTCTCTACTTTTAACGAACAAAAAACCGGTCCCGGTCTGGTCTTTATTGAGGGCGGTGCTTTTCAAATGGGAAGAACAGAACAAGATGTAATGTATTCTTGGAATAATATGCCGAGAAGAGTCACGGTATCATCTTATTATATGGACGAAACAGAAGTCAGAAATGTAGATTATCTTGAATATTTGCATTGGATAAGTAAGGTTTTCCAAGGAATGGATGCTATTTATAAAGATGCTATACCTGATACTTTAGCATGGAGAAGACGATTAGCATATAACGAACCATATGTTGAATATTACTTCCGCTCTCCCATGTATTACACATACCCTGTTGTCGGTGTAAACTGGATTCAAGCAACAAAATATTGTGATTGGAGAACGGACAGAGTTAATGAACAAATTCTTGTTGATCAAGGAATTTTAAGATTCAGTCCTGATGATCAAACCGGTGCGGATAACTTTAACACGGAAGCTTATTTAGCAGGTCAATATGACGTCGGAGTAGAACACGGACTCCCCAATTTAAGCGGTGACGGTGAAAGAAATGTCAGAATGGAAGACGGTATATTACTTCCGAAATATCAACTTCCGACGGAAGCAGAATGGGAATATGCTGCTTTAGCATTAATAGGTAACTCGAAAGATTCTCCCGAAAGAATATGGTCAAACAGAATTTATCCGTGGAACGGTCATTATTTGAGAAAAGACACCAAAAAAGATTTAGGGAAATTTTTAGCAAACTTTAAAAGAGGTCGCGGTGATATGATGGGTGTTGCCGGCGCATTAAATGATAACGGTTCAATTACGGTTCCCGTTGATTCATACTGGCCGAATGATTTCGGATTATATTGTATGGCAGGAAATGTAAATGAATGGGTAAGAGACGTATACAGAGCAAATTCTTCTCTTGATGTTGAAGATTTCAACCCTTTCAGAGGAAATATTTTTATGACGAAAGAAACTGACTCTGACGGACATATTGTTGAAAAAGACAGCACAGGTCATATTAAATATCGTGAAATGACTGATGAAGAAAGCATGGGACGTCATAATTACAGAAGAGCCTATAATATTAATTATAAAGACGGTGACCTTGAATCAAGTGTGGCGGAAGGTGATTGGTTAGCAGAAGATGAACCCGGTTCATCAAGAATGTATAAACAAGGTGATAAAAACGGAGTCGGAATGAGTTCTCTTGTTACGGACCATTCCAGAGTATACAAAGGTGGCGGATGGCGAGATAAAGCATATTGGTTGAGCCCGGGAAACAGACGATTCTTAGACGAAAAAGAATCAAGAGATGACTTAGGTTTCAGGTGTTCAATGATCAGACTCGGAAGTCCGAGCGGAAATTAAAATTAATTAAATTAAAATATACAAGAGACCTCTTTAACAGAAGAGGTCTTTTTTTTATCTTTGCATAAAACTAATTATGAAAATTTCCGAATTATATAAAATCTTTTTAAAACATCCCGTAATCACAACCGACAGCAGGAATGTTCCTAAAAACAGTATCTTTTGGGCATTGAAAGGTGAAAATTTTAACGGAAACAGCTATGTTCAAGATGCGCTGAATTCAGGTGCTTCCTATGCAATTACGGATGATAAAGCATCACTCATATCCGAAAAAACTATTTTGTTTAATGATACTTTAAAAACACTTCAATTATTAGCAAATTTTCACAGGAAGCAATTAAATTTACCCATATTTGCTTTAACCGGAACAAACGGAAAAACAACAACAAAAGAATTAATCTTAAAAATTCTTTCAAGCCAATACAATGTTATTGCAACTAAAGGAAACTTAAATAATCATATCGGTGTTCCTTTAACAATTCTCAGAATAAAAAAAGAAACCGAAATCGGTATTATAGAAATGGGTGCCAATCATCCGGGAGAAATTCAACAACTTTGTGACATTGCCGAACCAAATTTCGGACTTATTACAAATATCGGGAAAGCACATCTTGAGGGTTTCGGATCTTTTGAAGGAATCATTAAAACCAAATCAGAACTTTACCAAAATGTCATAAAAAATAAGGGTACGATATTTTATAATTCTGATAATCAGATATTAAATTCATTAGAAAAAGGTCCTAAAACAGTAACATACGGAGCAAATTCCGGGAACCGGTTAAATTCTCGCCTGTTATCCGTAAATCCTTTTGTAAATATTGAAATTGAAACGTTTGAAGGTCTCAAAACAGAAATTAATTCACAATTAATAGGAACTTACAATTTTGAGAATATTTCAGCTGCTTCTTGCGTCGGAGATTTCTTTAAAATAAGTATTCAAAACATTAAGAAAGCGATTGAAAATTATACACCGGATAATAACCGTTCTCAATTAATTAAAAAAAAGAAAAATGAGATTATCTTAGATGCATATAATGCAAATCCTACAAGCATGAAAGCTTCACTGAATAATTTTTTAACTTTAAAAAAAAGAAAAAAAATAATCATACTCGGTGACATGTATGAATTAGGCAAATACTCAAAAAAAGAGCATACCGAAATATTGGAATTATTAAAAATTGCATTCCGAGAAAATGATTCTGTAAAAGAAATAATGGTTACCGGTAACTATTTTAATGATGCGTTCAGCAATGATTTTCAAGATTCAGGAATTATTCATTTTATAACAACAAATGATCTTGAAACCTTTTTAAAAAATAAAACGTATACTGATTGTACATTCCTTATTAAAGGATCACGAGCAATGAAATTGGAAAATTTAGTTACTTTTATTGCTTAAACCATGCAACTATATTATATTAAATATATCTGTATGTATCAATACTCTTAAATACTTTATTAAATACTAACAAATGAAAAAACTACTGATTTTAGTTATCGCTGTTTTGTTTTTTTACACACAAAACTCTGCTCAAACCCATTATTTTAAATTTAAAGTTCAAAATAAATCAGAACTTAAAAAAATAACCAAACTGATTTCAATTGATGATTATAAAGAAAATATTGTTTGGGCTTATGCTAATGATAAAGAATTTGAAAAATTCAGTTCATTGGGCTATAAAATTGAAAAATTATCTTTAAATGATAAATCTTCAAAAGTGATAAATATGGCAACAACTGTTGCCCAAATGGCAAACTGGGACAGATACCCCACTTACGGAGTATATGTCCAAATGATGCAAAATTTTGCAACAAATTATCCCTCAATTTGTCAATTAGATACAATCAGCGATACTCAAAACGGAAGAAAAGTTTTGGTATTAAAAATATCCGATAATGTTGCGTCAAATGAAGCAGAACCTGAATTTTTCTATACATCAACCATGCACGGCGATGAAACAACCGGTTTTGTTTTAATGCTTCGTCTTGCCGATTATCTTCTTTCAAATTACGGAACAGATACCGAAGCAACTGATTTAGTCAATAATTTTGAAATTTATATAAATCCTGATGCTAATCCTGACGGTACTTATTACGGCGGAGACAATGACGTTTCAGGTTCCAGAAGATATTTATACAACTCAGACGATCCGAACAGAGATTTCCCTTACCCGCTGGATGTAAACAGTACGTCTTCTAATGTTGAAACAATCGGTATGGAAGACTTTGCATCAGCTCATCACTTTGTAATGTCTGCCAATTTTCACGGTGGTGCCGAAGTTTACAATTATCCGTGGGATTGTTGGACATCAAGTGAAAATACGCCTGCTGATGTAACTTGGTGGGAACATATCGGTCGTGCATATGTCGATTCTGCAAGATTAATTAGTTCAAACTATATGACAAGCGTTGTTTCCGACGGAGTAACTGAAGGTGCCGATTGGTATTATGCTTACGGTTCTCGACAAGATTATATGAATTATTTTCATCATTGTAAAGAAGTTACTATTGAATTGTCTAATACTAAAACACTTTCAACAGACCAATTACCTTTGTGGTGGGACATTAATGAACGTTCCTTAATAAATTACATTAAAGAAGCCGGATACGGATTTAACGGAACGGTAAAAAACACAAACGGCGATCCTTTAGAAGCTAAAATTGAAATTTCTTCTTTGGACAAAGACAATTCTTGGGTTGTTACCGATCCTGTCAACGGCGATTATTACCGCCCCATTGCGCCCGGAACTTATAATGTTACTTATTCATCTTACGGATATATTTCTCAAACCATTTCGGTAACGGTAAATGATTGGGGAACGACTAACATACAAAATGTCGTATTGCAACAAGCAACACAAGTTGATGTAACGGGAACAGTAACGGAAGAAGGAAGCGGAACGCCTATAGAAAATGTTAAAATTGAATTTTTAAATACACCTGTTTCTCCTGTTTTTACGGATGCAAGCGGACATTATACCGTTACGGGCGTTATGGAAAACAACTACGATATCAAAGCATCAAAATCCGGCTATACGGCTGTTATTAAAAATATTGATATTTCAACTTCAAATACAACCGTTGACTTTATACTTCCGATAAGCAATGCCATCAGTTTTGAAAGCAGTGTTCCGCCGATATTTACTTTCAGCGGAAATTTACCTTGGGTACAAGTTACGAATGAAGCTTACGACGGTACAAATTCCATGAAATCCGGAGCCATTACGGACAATCAAACTTCTGTGATGGAAGCACAAATAAATGTAACGTCTGCCGGAAATATTTCATTTTATAAAAAAGTTTCTTCTGAAAGCGGATACGATTATTTTAAATTTTATATTGACGGAAATCTGCAAGATCAATGGTCAGGAACAATTGACTGGAGTCAAGAATCTTATGCTGTTTCATCAACCGGAATACATACCTTTAAATGGGAATATTCAAAAGACGGTTCCGTTAGTAACGGCAGTGATTGTGCTTGGGTGGATTATGTTGAATTCCCGCAATACGAAGAACCGGCAACTTATTCCGTAACTTTTAATGTGTCGGACGGAACAAATCCTATTCAAAATGTTTCAGTAACTTTTAATTCTCAAAATAAAAATACAGATACCGGCGGACAAGCAATTTTCACTGAAGTTAATCCGGGGAGTAATCTGCCTTGGTCTGCTTCAAAGACAGGTTATAATACTGAAACCGGCACTTTAAATGTAATTGACGGGGATGTAAACAAAGATATCACTTTAACAGAGATTATTACTTATACCGTAACATTTAATGTTAATGATGCTTCTTCTGATCCTGTAGAAAATGCAAATATTAATTTTAATTCTGAAAATATTTTGACAAATGCAAGCGGTCAAGCATTATTTTATTCAGTTACTGCAGGGAATAATCTTCCTTATATTATTACAAAAAGCGGATATGCAGATATTAACGGCACCTTGAATGTGATTGATACTGATGTAACTGAAAATATTACTATGTACGATGTTACTTATTCCGTAACTTTTGTTGTAAATGACGGGATAAATCCGATTGAAAACGCAAACATAAATTTCTATTCTCAAGATATTATGACTGATATAAACGGACATGCTGTTTTTAATAATATTTCTCCGGGAAATGATTTACCTTATGTAATTTCAAAAATAGGATATAATACATATAACGGCACGCTGAATGTTAACTCCAATATTCAACAAACAGTTTCATTATCAACTAATGTAAGTATTGATGTAATTTTAAAACTTTCAGGGATTAAAATTTCACCTAATCCGTTTAAAGATTTTGTTACAATTCAATTTTATACAGAAAACAGTGCTGTAACTATTATTAATATTTATTCTTTTCAAGGGAAATTAATTAAATCAATACAAGCCGGAAAACTTAATCAAGGCAACCATCAAATCATTTGGAATGCATCTGATTCCAAAGGTCAAAAAGTTAAAAACGGGATATATTTTATTAATATTCAATCTGATGATAAAATCAGAACAGGAAAAGTAATTCTGATAAATTAAGTTTCGGGTTATTAACGGTCTATATAATAAACTGCCGATAAGCATATACTTTCGGCAGTTTTTTTTTGTACACGGTCGAAAAAATTTTACTTTAGCGCATTATTTTTAAAAAATATAAATATGAATAATAAAAATGCAATTAAGGGCGGAGAATTTATTGTAAAAGAAACATTTCCCGCAGAAGTTTTTATTCCTGAAGAATTTGATGAAGAAGCAAGAATGATTGCTCAAACTTGTCAAGATTTTTTGGATACTGAAGTGATACCGAATATTGACAGATTGGATGCTCACGAAGAAGGTCTTATGCCGAATATTCTGAAAAAAGCCGGAGAACTCGGTTTACTCGGAATTTCAATACCTGAAGAATATGAAGGTTTCGGGCAAAATTTCACGACGTCCATGTTAGTTGCCGATACACTCGGTGCAGGATATGCCTTTTCAGTAGCTTATTCTGCCGATACGGGAATAGGAACTTTACCTATAATGTATTACGGAAATGAAGAGCAAAAACAAAAATATTTACCGAATCTCGCAAGCGGTGAATATCTCGGTGCCTATTGCTTAACAGAGCCCGGAGCCGGTTCTGATGCCAACAGCGGAAAAACAAAAGCCGTACTTAACGAAGCAGGAACTCATTACATCCTGAACGGTTCAAAAATGTGGATTACAAACGGTGGTTTTGCTGATATCTTAACGGTATTTGCTAAAATTGATGAAGATCGTATTTTGAGTGCTTTTATTGTTGAACGAAATTTTCCCGGTATCACTTTTAATGCCGAAGAAAATAAGATGGGTATAAAAGGGTCTTCAACGGTTCAAATATTCTTTAACGACTGTGAAGTACCCGTTGAAAATCTTCTCGGAAACAGGGGTGACGGTTTCAGAATTGCATTAAACATTCTTAATCTCGGAAGAATAAAACTCGGAGCAAATGTTATAGGTGCTTCAAAAACAGCAATTAATCAATCGGTTCAATATGCTAACGAACGAAAACAATTTCGAACATTAATTTCCAATTTTCCGGCTGTTAAATATAAACTTGCTCAACAAGTTATCAAAGCTTTCGCTAATGAAACTGCAGTTTATCGAATGAGTAAAAATGTTGATGATGCCGTAAATCGAAATATTGCAAACGGAATGGATAAAGGAACTGCAAATGTTGAAGCTCAAAGAGAATTTGTAATTGAAGCTGCATTAATTAAAGTTTTCGGTTCTGAAATGTTAGATTACATTGTTGATGAAGGGGTTCAAATTCACGGCGGAATGGGTTATTCCGCAGAAACGCTTATCGAAAGAGGATACAGAGACTCTCGAATTAACAGAATCTTCGAAGGAACAAATGAAATTAACAGAAACGTTACCGGTGATACTTTAATTAAAAAAGGATTAAAAGGAGAAATTCCTTTATTTGAAGAAGCTGCAAAAATTGCAGATTATCTTGGTAAATTTCCTGAAAATCCCCAATTTAAAGGTGATTATTTTGAAGATATTTCAATAATCGTAAAAAATTTTAAAGCCGTATTCTTATTACTGGTTGATGCAGCTCATAAAAAATTCGGAAAAAAATTATCTCGCGAACAAGAAATCATTTTCAACTTTGCCGATATTATAATGGAAGCATATGTTTCTGAGTCTTTATATTTAAGAATAAATCGTTTACAAGAAATAAAAGGTGAAGAAGCCGGTAAAATCTATAAAGATATGCTCAATGTTTATCTTTTTGATTCTTCCAATATTATATACAAACAAGGTCTGGAAGCAATTTATTCGTTTATTGACGAAGCTGATCAAGAAAAATACATCAATGCTTTAAGATGTCTTTCTAAGGTAAAATCCGTAAATGTTAAAGAAGCAAGAAGAAGAATTGCCGATAAATTGATTGAAGATAACAAATTTCAATTTTAAAATACTTTGAAATTACTTTTAAGAGTTGCTTTACGGCAACTCTTTTTTTATTCCGTGTGAAGTAATATAAGCTGTAATATATTTTGAAGGAGTTATATCAAAAGCCGGATTATAAACTTGAGAATTCGGATTTGCAATTTGAATTCGTTGTTCTTTACCTTCTGCATTAATCCCGTTTATAAACAAAACTTCATCCTGACTGCGTACTTCAATCCGAATATCTTCTCCTGACAAACATTTTTTATCAAAGGTAGAATCAGGCGCAGCAATATAAAACGGAATATTAAATTCTTTAGCTAAAACCGCTTTTTCAAATGTGCCTATTTTATTAGCAGTATCGCCGTTTGCAGCAATTCTGTCAGCACCGGTTATTACAATATCAATTTTCCCTTGCATCATCAACAATCCGGCAGCATTATCTGCAATTATAAAATGCGGTATTCCTGCTTTTTGCAATTCCCAAGCTGTTAATTTTGACCCTTGATTTCTGGGACGCGTTTCATCGACAAAAACCGTAATTTTCTTTCCTGATTGAAGGGCTTTAATAATCGGTGCCAGGGCAGAACCATATTCTACCAAAGCCAAGGGACCGGCATTACAATGTGTTAATATCCCGAAACCGTCTTTAATTAATTCATTTCCGTATTCTCCGATTTTTTTTCCTGCCTCCGAAGTTTCATCTGCAATTGCCTGAGCTTCTGATTCAGCATCTTTTACGGAAATTAATGCTTTTTCATAAACTCTTTCAACGGCAGCGAATAAATCGCGAGCAGTCGGTCGTGTTGCTTCAATTCTATTTTTAGCAGTTAACAGAAAATCTTGATATATATCTTTTGGAGCTTCCGAAGCTGCTTGCATCACGGCAAAACCGGCAGCTGCGCCAATAGAGCCGGCACCTCTTACAATCATTGTTTCAATGGCTTTACAAGTATCGGTATAAGTTTCAGAAATAAAGACTTCTTCTTTGAAGGGAAGTTTTATCTGATTTATCATATACACTTTTCTTCCTTCAGCCCAAACTGCTCTTTTATTTTTTAACATCTTCTTCTTGATTTGATAAAAAGAAATATTCAAGTTTTTTTCTCAAATCAGTAATACTGATATTCTTTTGATAGGCAGAACTATAGAACAATGAGATATTACCTGTTTGCTCAGAAACAACGATCACAACGGCATCTGTTTGTTCTGTTATACCCATAGCCGCACGATGTCTTAAACCGAAATCTTCATACCGAACATCTTTATCAGAAACCGGTAAAATACATCCGGCTGCAACAATTTTATCATTTTTTATTATTACGGCTCCGTCATGCAACGGACTGTTTTTAAAAAACAAATTATTTAAAAGTTGGGAAGAGGTTTCGGCATTTAATTTAATACCTGTTTCAATAATTGAGAACAATTCAGATTCCCTTGAAATAACAATCAACATACCGGTTTTTGTTTTTGACATCGACGTGCATGCCTTTACTATTGACCAAACCCTTACGGAAGGTTCTTCATCATTGAAAAATGGTAACAAGTTTTTAAAAGAGAAATTTATTTTTGATAAATATTTATTACTCAATAACATAAAAAATTTACGAATCTCTTGTTGAAAAACAATTAATAAAGCAATCACCCCTACTCCCATCACGTGTCCGAGAATAGTGCTTATTAAAATCATATCAAATGCTCTGACAGTAAGCCATACAAGATATAATAATGCAATACCCGTGAATATTTTTATTGCTGCCGTTCCTTTAATTAAAAAATAAATCTGATATAAAAGAAATGCAACAAGCAGAATATCAACGATATCCTTTAACCCTATGTGAAGAAATCCGAAAATAGTTTTAAATTTTAGAAAGTGCTAATTTATGAATTTAATCAGATTAATAAAATTTCAAGATGAAATTAACTTTTTAAATACACTTATCACTTGTAACGTTTCTTTTACATCATGAACTCGTAAAATATTTGTGCCTTTTTGCAAGGCAATCATACTTAAAGCCAATGTCCCGGGTAAAGCATCATCGGGTGTTTCGTCATTTAGTTTGTATATCATTGATTTACGAGATAAACCAACTAAAATCGGTCGCTCAAAAATATTAAACAAATCCAGTTTATTTAATAATCGGTAATTATGTTCCGGAGTTTTTCCGAAACCAAAACCGGGATCAATAATCAAATCGTTAATACCATATTTTTTTGCTGACTCTGTTTTTTTTGAAAAAAATTTCAATAAATCTTTAACAACATCATTATATTGAGGTTTTTTCTGCATAGTACCGGGATTCCCCTGCATATGCATTACAATATAAGGAACTTGAAATTCGGCAATTGTTTCAAACATTTTATCATCAAAATTGCCGCCCGAAATATCATTTATTATTGAAACATCAAATTCTTTAATGACAAATCTTGCAATTTCGGATCGGTATGTATCAACGGATAAAATAATATTCGGGAAATATTTACGTACAATTTCTAACGCTGATTGCAAACGTTTCTTTTCTTGTAATTCAGAAATTAATTTGGCTCCCGGACGAGATGAAAAAGCTCCGATATCAATAATATCAGCACCTTCTTCAATAAGTTCTTTAGTTTTAATTTTAATTGCATCTTCCGAAACATAGTTTCCTCCGTCGTAAAACGAATCCGGTGTAATATTAAGAATACCGGCAATTTTCGGCACTGAAAGATCCAACAAATATCCGTTGCAATTAATTGTCATAATTTATTTTCCGATTAGTACAAAAGGAGACCAAAAAAACGGATGTGCAAAATTGCCGCCGGTCTCAATCATTTTAATTTTCGCATTATAAAGAGCTTCTGTTTTATCTTCTTTATTTATAATTAAATTCTTATAGAAATCGACCATTAAATCCGTTGTTGATTCATCAGAAACTTTCCATAACGAAACAATGATGTTTTTTGCACCGGCATATATTAAAGCACGTGACAATCCTATAACGCCCTCACTCTTAGATATTTTACCGATACCGGTCTCACAAGCGGAAAGCACAACTAAATCGGCATTTAACTCTAAATTATAAATTTCTCCGGAATATAAGATTCCGTCATTTCCGTTTTTTTCGGGGTAAAAAATCAATCCGGATAATTTCGGTTCTGCAATATTTACGATTCCGTGTGTCGCAATATGGATGTATTTGTAATCTTTTAAATTTGCCTGTTTAATGTAACTTTCAGTAGCATTATTATTCAATACTTCTTCAACCGACCTGTTTTCGTCCGTAAAAACACTGTCAATAAGATTAACTTCTTTTTCACTGCCGGGTAAGGGAGTTACGGACATTCCGTTAATTACGGTGCTGCCTGCTTTATCAAAAACCGGAGCAATCCCCAGCCAATCAGAAGCATTATTTGTACTTCCTTTTCCCTTATATGATTTCAATAATAAATCTGCAGAATAATCATAATTAATTTGATATTTCTTAATCAAAAACGGGTAATTTTTAAAATCATTAATATCACCTTTATAAGATTCTGTAATTAACGCTTCAAAAGGAATTAAGTTTATAATCCCGTCCGGAATAATTGTTAATTTCTTCAGATTTTCCGGAATTCTGCCGGGAAATAAAATATTGTATAAATCATTTGCCGATTTTAAATATTCCGGAAAAGCAGAAGCGTATCCTGAAGTAATATTTTTATTGAATCTTTTAATTTGTGCATATAAATTATCAGGTTTATCCGAATATCCGATATACAATTTGTCCTTTGTGATTGTGAAAATAAGGATATAAAATTCTCCGATAAAATAACTTCTTACGGCTGATTCATCATCTAAATTTTTCTGAATATCTTTTAATTTAAAAGTTGTTGTTTTATATTTAGATTTATAATATTTCGGATAATCCGTTTCAATTTGTTTATTAAAATCTCTGAGTTCATTATTTAAGTAAAACAATTTTTGATTTAAACGACCAAGTTCCTTGTTATTTACTGCCAAAGCAATAGATTTTTCGATTCCCGAAATTTCAATCTTGTAATGTTTCTCTTTGTCCGTAATATCTTTAGGAATTCCTGAAAAAGAAGCCGCTTCTGCAGCCGAAACCGCATCAGACAGAACCGCGGCTTTATTTTTTTCGGCAAAAATAAAGGCTTGTTCTTCATAATACGTTTTTTCTTTTTTATCGGTAGTTATATAGGACAATCCGATTGCAGTAATAACAGCTTGTTCATAAATTTTTCTGGCATTATTTCCCAAATTAATTTTATCTTCTTTTTTTATAACCGTTTTTCTGGCTTCTATAATTACGGAATCACATAAAATATAATCTTCATAAGCAGCTTTTATAAAATTATACAAAGAATCTTTTTGATATAAAGCATTGAATGCTTGTGCTTTACCCTCTAAGGAAATAAGCAACTTATTGACATTGGTATAATTTTTTAAAACAGGGTTTAAAAAATAATCATTAGCTTCCGGATTAAAATCTCTGACATTAGCAGCAATACTTTTTTGATAATACAATAAGGCGTTATGAAAATCATTTTTTTTAACATAAATTTCTCCGATATTTGCATAAATATTAACCAAAATCGTATTTTTATTTCCGTAATTTGATTCTAATATTTGAGCCGCTTTTAATAAATATTTTAAAGCATTATCATACTCCTTTCGTTTTGTATAATTATTTCCGATATTGTTATAATAGCTTGCTAACTCAGGATGATTTTCACCGTAATATTGTTTTTTAATTTCTATTGCTTTTTGATAAAATTTCAATGCAGACTCTTTTTTTCCCTGCTGTTCCAAGATATATCCTATATTGTTACAGGTTCCTGCAATATCGGGATGATTTTCTCCCAGAACTCTTAATTGAATATCGTAAGCGTCTTTAAAAGAAATTAATGCTTTATCCGTTTCACCTTTTTTATTATAAATAATACCGATATTATTCAAAATATCAGCTATCGATTTATGATTATTTCCGTAAATAGATTTATCAATTAATAAGGCCGTGTTAAAATATTCCAATGCCAGATCGTATTCATCATTTTCAGCATAGATGCTTCCTTTGCTGCTGTAATATTTAGCCGTTTCAGGATTATTTTTTCCGTATGCCGCAATGCTCAATTTTAATGCTTTATCAATATATTCCAAGGCTGATTTTGAATCACCGTTAGATTGATAAACATTAGCAATATTATTATACGTTACGGCAAGCATGGGATGATTTTCACCGATAAAACCTTTTTTAATATTCAAGTCATTCACATAATATTCTAATGCTTTTTTATAATTTCCTTTGTCAGAATAAGCATTCCCCAAACTTCCGTAAATATTTGATTTTAAAAAACTGTTCGGAGTATCAAATTTATCGTTAAGAGTTGCTGCTTTATCATACAATAAAATCGCAGAATCTGTTTTCCCTTTATAAGCTGCGACCAATCCTTGTCCGAAATAAATATTCGTTAAAAATTTATTTTCTTCACCGTATTTCTGTTTAGCTAAAGCTTCAATTTCATCTAAAATAACTTCGGCTTCGTTAAATTTATTTGTCTGAATATCGATATCGGAAATCGAATATCGGCATTGAATGTAATTTCCGATGTAATGGTATTCTTGAAATAAATTTGCTGCTTTTGTAAAATATAATTCGGCATTATCGAAGTCAAATTTTTGCTTAAACGTATTTGCCTGTTTAAAATAATTTACGGCTTGTTGATATTTTTCTTTATCCGATTGAGAAAAAACTGTTACAAATAATAAAAATAATAAGCTGAATAATAAACTAAAAAATTTCATATGAAAAGAGATTTTTATATTTTTACGAACAGTAAAATTAGTAATTATTTTTTTATATCTATGAATAATCCTTCGGATAAAACGTTTAAAGTTGATATTGAAAAAGTTATAAGATCTCAAGAGAATCGGCATATAAAAAAGATGCCCAATTTTGTAGTAAGATACATTAAAAAAGTTATTCGGGAAGATGAGTTAAATAAGATTACTGAATATGCAGGTGATTCACAGGGAATTGAATTTATTAAGAAATCAATGGAATATTTAAATGTAACCTGTAATTTCTTTAATAAAGAAAATATTCCGCCTGAAGGACGATACATATTTGCTTGTAATCACCCGCTTGGCGGAATTGATTTTTTCGCGGCAATTCTCTCAATTAATGATAATTATAATAATATCAAAGCCATTGCAAATGAAATGCTGATGCATGTAAAACCCTTACAAGACATTTTCTTACCCGTAAATGTTTTCGGTAAAAATTCCGAAAAGGCTAAAGAAGACATCATGAAAGCTATGGCATCCGAAGATATTCAAATGATGACTTTCCCTGCCGGAGAAGTTGCTCGAAAACATAACGGAAAATTAGATGACGGAAAATGGCACAGAAGTTTTATCAGACATGCCGTTGAATTTGAAAGAGATATTATTCCTGTTTTTATAGATGCTGAAAATTCAAAAAAATTTTACAGAATTGCAAATATCAGACGAACTTTACGTTTAAAAACTGATATCGAACTTTTTTTACTGCCGCAAGAACTGGTAAAACAAAAGAATAAAGTCATCAATGTTACTTTCGGGAAACCAATATCATACAAAATTTTCGATAAAAATAAACACATTTGTGAATGGGCTCAAGAAGTAAAAAAAGTTGTATACGGGCTAAAAAGAAATAAAAATTTAACTTTGCAAAATGAATAATGAAAAAGAAACAAATACGGAAGAAATAAGTTATCAGCAATTAGATATTGAACATATCCTCAGAAATCAAGAAAATAAAATTGTCAGAAATTTACCGAAATTTATTATTAATCGAATAAAAAAATCATTTCATGAAGTCGAAATTAATGAAATTTTAAAAAAGATACATGATAAATACGGTCTTGAGTTTGTGAATGGTGTCGTTGAGAATTTGAATTATAAAGTTATCGGTTACAACCAAGAATTATTACCTGAGAAAGGAAAATATATTTTTGCGGGTAATCATCCTTTCGGAGGAGCAGATTTCGGAGCATCCATATATATACTCAGCAAAAAATATAATAAAATTAAATTGGTTGCAAATGAAATGTTCTTGCATGTTGAAAATGCTAAAGAAATTTTTCTTCCTGTCAGCATTTTAAAAAGTAATGAGAAAGGGAAAATGGATAATATAGATAAATCTCTTTCTGATGATGACACTCATTTATTAATTTTTCCTGCAGGAAAAGTTGCAAGAAAACACAAAGGGAAAATAGATGACGGATTATGGCACAGAAGTTTTATCAGAAATGCAATTTTATTTAAAAGAGATATTATTCCTTTTTTTGTTGCCGGTGAAAACTCTAATAAATTTTATCGTTGGGCAAGAATCAGAAAGTTTTTCGGTATAAAAGCAAATTTAGAATTCTTTTTACTGCCCGGAGAAGTTTTTAAAAAACGAAATGCATCCATTCAAATTGTATTCGGAGAACCTATCCCCTTCACTACTTTTGATGATTCAAAAACACATTTGGAATGGGCTCAAGAAGTCAAAAAAAATGTTTATGAACTTGGTGAAAAGTCTTTAAATCAACCCATACCTGATTCCGTAAAAAATCTGAAATAAATATTAAAATCCGTTTAAATTCATTGTTACCGTAGGTATTAATAATAAAAATCCGAGAATAATTAATCCGATCATAAAAGGGGTTATCCATTTTACCCATTTATCATAAGGAATTTTTGCCACACCCAAAACGCCTATTAACACACCTGAAGTTGGTGTAATCATATTCGTAAATCCGTCACCGAATTGAAAGGCAACAACCGTTGCTTGACGCGAAATTCCGATATAATCAGAAAACGGTGCCATAATCGGCATAGTAATGGCAGCTTTTGCCGAACCCGAAGGAATAACAATATTAATAACCGTTTGTATCAGGTACATAATTCCGACAGATGCAACTTTCCCGAAATCTTTCATTCCTTCTGCCATGCTGTGTAATATTGTATCAATTATTTTTCCTTCCTGCAGAATAATAACAATTCCGCCGGCAAGACCTACCACGATGGCTGCAGACATAATATCTCTTGCTCCGTCGAGAAAATATTTCGTAATTTCATTTGGTGTATAATTCATTGCAATCCCGGTTAACAATCCCATTGCCAAAAACAGGGTTGCAATCCGCATAATATACCAACCGTAACCCATTACTCCGATTATCAAAAATACAATCGTAAAAGCCAATAAATTTAAAATAAAAAAATGCACTGATTTTTTTATCGAAAAGAAACTTGTAACAGTAAAAATTCCGGTTGCAATCGGTATCATAGGAGCAATAAATGACGAGTTTCCGATTTTTAAAGTTGTTTCAGGAAATTCAATTGAAAAAAGAACAAGTGCAATGAAAATAAATCCGAAAACTAACCAAGCTCTATAAGGTGTATGATATTTAACATCTTCAATTTTCTCACCTGCGCCTCTGTTACGCCAATAAATATCGGTTTCGTAAACAAGCGATTTTTCGGGATGTTTCTTCACTTTATTAGCGTATCTTAAAATAAAAGCAATTCCGAAAGCATTAATTATCAGCCAAGTAACAATTCGGTATTCAATTCCCGAGAACAAGGGTAATTCAGCAATTCCTTGTGCGATACCGATTGTAAACGGATTTAAGATTGCTCCTGCAAAACCCAATCCGGCAGCCACAAAAACAATGGCAACACCGGTAATGGAATCGTAACCCATTGATATGGCAAGCGGAACAAGAATAACAATAAAAGCAATCGTTTCTTCACTCATTCCGAATACCGCACCGAAAATACTGAACATCAACATAATCAGAGTAAGAATAATATTTTGTACACCGATTATCCGGAGAAATTTATGTTTTTCCAACTTTTTTGTGAAATTTAAAAAGGCATAAATTCCTACATCAATCGATTTTGTCGTATTCATAATCCAAAAAGCACCGCCCACCATCAAAATAAAAACAATAATACCTGCTTGTTTTTCAAAACCTTTATACAAAGCTGCAAAAACTTGCCACGTTTGAGGACTGCTTTCAAGATATTCAAATTTCGGTTCGGAAACTGTTTCTCCGTCAATTACAACATCTTCATAAACAACTTCTTGCTTTCCGGTTTTAGGGTTTATTTCCTTAAGGTATTGTCCGCCCGGCACAATCCAAGTTGCAAGGGCAGCAATGATAATAATGTAAAAAACAATAACATAAGTATGCGGTATCTTCTTCTTTTTTAACATTGTTTTTAATTATAATTTTTGAGATGTAAATAAATTATTTTTTTTTCGATTTACCAAATCAGCATGAAATCGAAAATTCGAAATTTGAAAATTGAAATTTCTTCACTGACACTAAAAATCGAAATACAGAAGAAATTCAGCACGAACCCCTAACCGCTATTCCCTAACTAGTATTCTATAACTAGTAACTCCTAATCCCTAATCCCTAATCCCTAATCCCTAATTTCTAATCCCTAATTCCTTAAAAACTATTAACTTTTCCCTTTCATCTTTTAACTTTCTCCTTTTAACTTTTAACTTTGTACTTTCAACTTTCAACTTTCAACTAAAATGCGCATCCTCATAAAAAAAATAAAAAAACTCGTTCAAACCGAAGACAAACCGAAACTCAAAGTCAGCGGAAAACAAATGGCAAAAATCGGAAGTATCGATAATGCTTACCTTATTCTGAAAAATGATATTATTGAAGACTTCGGAAAAATGAAAGATATGCCTCAAATTGAAGGCAACTACAAAAGCATTGATGCAAGCGGAAAAATGGTTTTTCCTTCTTTTTGCGATTCGCACACCCACTTGGTTTATGCCGGAAACAGAGAGATTGAATATAACGATAAAATAAGAGGACTTTCGTATGAAGAAATTGCCAAACGAGGCGGCGGTATTTTAAATTCCGCAAAGTTGCTGAATGATACTTCCGAAGACGAACTTTATGAGCAAGCACTGCCGCGAATAAACGAAATTATCTCACAAGGAACCGGTGCAGTTGAAATTAAAAGCGGTTACGGGCTGACACTTGATGGTGAACTGAAAATGTTACGCGTTATAAAACGTCTGAAAGAAACAACACCTTTAATCATTAAATCCACATTTTTAGGGGCTCATGCCGTACCTGCCGAATACGAAAGTAAACAAAGCCAATATGTTAATTTTGTTATTAATGATATTTTACCTAAAGTTGCCGAAGAAAAATTGGCTGATTTCATTGATGTGTTTTGCGACAAAGGATTTTTTACGGTTGAAGAAACCGATAAAATATTAAAAGCCGGTGCAAAATACGGTTTGCAGCCGAAAATTCATGCCAACGAATTGGATTTTTCCGGCGGCGTGCAAATCGGTGTTAAACATAATGCTTTATCGGTTGACCATTTGGAATACATCGGTGATGAAGAAATAAAAGTTCTGAAAAAATCGAAAACCATGCCGACCATTTTACCCGGTGCCGCTTTCTTTTTAAACATGCCCTACTCGCCCGCTCGAAAAATGATTGATGCCGGTTTACCGCTTGCTCTTGCGTCTGATTTTAATCCCGGTTCTTCACCTTCGGGAAATATGAAGTTGATGATGTCTTTTGCAAGTATCAATTATAAAATGACGATTGAAGAAGTCATAAACGCAAGCACCATCAATACAGCTTATGCAATGAATATCAGCAAAATATCAGGAAGCATTGGCAAAGGCAAAAAAGCAAATGTTTTTATTACAAAACCGATGCCTTCACTTGAATTTTTCACTTATGCCTACGGCAGTAATTTAATTGATACGGTTATTTTGGGCGGGGAAATATATTGATAGCCATCGTATCACTATTTTAATTTAAGTAAAACTAATTTGCATTTAATTCTTTATTTATCAACAAAATAATACGATAATTCAAGAATTTACCGTTATACTGAAAAAATAGAAATTCCTACAATTTATTTTCATTATAATGAAATTATTCGTATATTTGACATAAATTTTCATTATGAAGAATATATTACGAAATAACTATTTAAAATTAACAGAACCTTTTATCGACAAACAAATCATAAAAGTTTTAACCGGAGCAAGACGCGTCGGTAAAACAACGATTTTGCATCAAATAAGTAATCTGATTAAACAAAAGGATAAAAACGCAAATATTATTTTTATAAATAAGGAATATTTTGAATTCAGACATATTAAAAATGAAGAAGATTTATATTTGTATGTAAAAGAAAAAACACGAAAAAATAAAAAAAACTATGTTTTTATTGATGAAGTTCAAGAAATATTAAATTTTGAAATTGCATTAAATCAACTGTTTGCAAAACAATATGACATCTGGTGTACCGGAAGCAATGCAAGAATGTTATCGGGAGATTTGGCGACTTACCTTTCCGGAAGATATATTGAATTTAAAATTTCAAGTCTTTCATACAATGAATTTCTTGAATTTCACAACTTACAAAATAACAATGATACTTTATTAAAATACATTCGGTTCGGCGGAATGCCTTATCTGATAAATATTACATTAGAAGATGAACTTGTTTACGGTTATCTGAAAAGTATCTACAACACCATTATTCTGAAAGATGTCATTGCTCGTTACAATATTCGAGATATTGATTTTATTGAACGTTTAACGGAATATTTATCGGATAACTTGGGAAGTTATGTTTCTTCAAAAAAAATTACCGACTTTTTAAAATCGCAACATATTAGTCTGTCAATTAATACCGTATTAAATTATTTGCAATATCTGACAAATTCTTTTTTTATACATAAAGTTCAGAGATACGACATTCAAGGAAAAAAGCGTTTTGAAATTAATGATAAATATTATTTTGAAGATTTGGGTTTAAAACATGCCGTGATACCGTATCAAGCAAATGATATCGGAAAAGTTTTTGAAAATTTGGTTTATAAGCACCTTAAAAATAACGGATATACACTTTATATCGGAAAAATAAAAAATTATGAGATTGATTTTGTCGCACAGAAAAATAACATAACAAAATATTTTCAAGTTGCCTATTTACTTCCCGATGAAAAAGTTATCGAACGAGAATTCGGTAATTTATTAAAGATTAATGATAATTATGAAAAAACGGTTATTTCTGCCGATGAATTAATAAAAGGAAATTTTCAGGGAATAAAACATATGAATATTAAAGATTTTCTTACAAATATTCCTTAAAAATATGTTTAAAGAATTGCACCGAAAAATACTTTCAACTAAATTTTTCACTTATGCCTACGGCAGTAATTTAATTGATACGGTTATTTTGGGCGGGGAAATTATTTCTTAAAAATCATTTTTTCTTTAAGTCAAAAAAATTACTTTTGAAAGTTAATTTTTCAAGTTTCCAATTCTCAAATTTCAAACAATATGAAACAACTTATAGAATGCGTACCCAATTTCAGCGAAGGACGCGATATGAGCGTTATAAAACAAATTACGAATGTTATTGAAACCGTTGAAGGAGTTAAACTTTTGGATGTTGACCCCGGAGCGGCAACCAACCGAACAGTCGTAACTTTTGTAGGCACCCCCGATGAAGTTATTGACGCAGCTTTTCTCGCTATAAAAAAAGCAAGCGAAATGATTGATATGAGCAAACACCATGGCGAACATCCGCGATTCGGAGCAACTGACGTGTGTCCTTTGGTACCGATTTCAGGAATAACAATGGAAGAAACCGTAAAATATGCACATAAATTAGCTGAACGTGTCGGAAACGAACTCGGTATTCCGGTTTATTGCTATGAATTTGCGGCAAGCGAAGAAAAACGCCGAAATTTGGCTTATTGCAGAGCCGGCGAATACGAAGGTTTAAAAGAAAAACTTACCGACCCGAAAATGAAACCCGATTACGGAACTGCGGAATTCAATGAATTTGTAAAAAAATCCGGTGCTACGGCAATCAGTGCCAGAAACTTTTTGGTGGCATACAATGTTAATCTTAATACCACTTCCACCAGACGAGCCAATGCCATAGCTTTTGATGTTCGCGAAAACGGAAGAGCCAAAAAAGAAAACGGAAAAATCGTAAAAGATGAAAAAGGAAACACCGTAAGAATTCCCGGAACTTTGAAAAAAGTAAAAGCAATCGGCTGGTTTATAGAAGAATACGGTATTGCCCAAATTTCTATGAATTTAACGGACATCACCGTAACTTCGGTTCATAAAGCTTACGAAGAAGTTAAAAAAAGTGCCGAAAAAAGAGGTGTTCGCGTAAGCGGTTCGGAACTGGTGGGTTTAATACCCTTAAACGCTATGTTGGATGCCGGAAAATATTATTTAAAAATGCAGCAACGTTCAACCGGTATCGCCGACAGTGAAATTATTAAAATTGCCGTTAAATCACTCGGTTTGGATGAACTCAAACCCTTTATTCCGGAAGAACGTATCATTGAATATGTGATGGAAGATAAAAATTCCAAACCATTAATCCATATGAATTTGAAAGATTTTGCCGATTTAACAGGTTCTGAATTTCCGGCTCCGGGCGGCGGTTCCATTTCTGCATATATGGGTGCTTTGGGTGCGGCACTCGGAACAATGGTAGCCAATCTTTCATCACACAAACGCGGTTGGGACGAACGTTGGGAAGAATTTTCCGATTGGGCTGACAAAGGTGCAACATACTACAAAGCACTCGTAAATATGGTTGACGAAGATACCAATGCTTTTAATAAAATTATGGAAGCTTTCCGTTTGCCGAAAAAAAACGATACCGAAAAAGCTGCCAGACATCAAGCAATACAAGAAGCTACTAAAAATGCCATTAATGTTCCGTTTAAGATTATGGAACTCGCATACGGTTCTATGGAAGTGATGAAAGCAATGGCTGAATTCGGTTTGCAGGCATCCGTAAGTGATGCCGGTGTGGGCGTATTAGCCGCTAAAGCCGCGGTTCACGGGGCATTTATGAACGTTAAAATAAATATGGGGGATTTGGAAGATAAAGAATTTGCAGCCGAAAAACTGAAAGCCGGAAATGAAATTCTCGAAAAAGCAACAGCTTTGGAAAAAGAAATTGTTGCAATGGTTGAAGAAAAAATTTCATAAAAAGGTTGTCTAAAAAGTGCGGTTAGTCATGTTTCCTTGTTTAACTTCGTAGAGCCTTCGGGTTCGGTATCTTTATAAATCACTTAATTTTAGTTTGTTGAGATTCTGAAACAAGTTCAGAATGACACCTCTGCTGACTTTTCAGACAATCTCTTTTACTCCGAAATCCGTTTTAATGAACCCGATTCAGGGTAAAATTCTACGGTTATTTTTTCTTTAAAAAGATTTGCGGGAATTAAATTTAATATTCCGATTTGAGGTATAAGAAGGTTCGTTTTATATAATTTCTTATCATCTAACATAATACTTACCTCTGCTGTTCCGGGTATTCTATAAATTATTCCTTTATTTTTTTCATCAAGTTTCAAATCACTTTTTAAAGGAATTTCTTTTTGATTAAAATTTAAAATAACCGGTGTATCAATTGTATCCGTAGTAATTCCTTTATTATCCGAGAAATAAAACAATATTTTCTGCATATTTTCAGCCGTATTTTCGGGAATAAATTCAAATTGATAATTTTTTATAAATTTCATTTCTCTGCCGGTAAACAAACTCATATAATTACGTTCAAGTTCCGATAATTTTTTCAACATTTGTTTTAAAGCGATTCCGTCAGGAAAATTATCTCCGTCATTTTCTCCCGTTAGTAAGGCATATCGGTCATCACGTAAATTAAAAATGATATCAGCCGTTTCTTTTGCTTGTTTTGCTTTGCTTTTATACACTTCTTTTTTTCGAATAACAGGAATTTTTATCATTACCGAATCTCTTATAACTTCCTTATATATAGTATCATAACGGATTTCTCTAACCGAATGCAATGAAATATCGGCATAATCAGAAACACTTGTTTTGATTTCTCTGTTTTGAATATTATTTTGTTCCGTATTAACTTTACCTGCCTGAATATCACTTAAATTAATACCCGAAATAAAATTTTCTTTACTCAAATTAATAAGTATAGAATTAATATTATCAGGTGAATTAATGCGAAAGATTTTTGATGAATCAATAACAGGAATTGTTTTAACGGAAAAATCAGAAATGTAAAAATACGATTCATTTTTCAGAACGGCATTTTTTGTATTAAAATACAGATGTGTATAATCGGCAAAAATTCCTTTCTGTTTTATTTCCTGTGTGATTTCAGCCGTTACAATTAATTTAGCTTTAGGAAGTGCATAAATGATTCCCTGCTCCTCGCTTTTTTCAGGAGTTATTTTTTCCGTATAAAAAGAAGTTTTACAAGAAATTAAAAAAAAGAACAAAACAATTCCGCTAATTTTAATGATTTTCATGGTGTTTTAATTATTTATAGGATATTCATCCGGATTATTTTTAAAATCTTGCGGATCGGCTATATGTTTTCCTTTTTCAATATTTTTTTTGTAATCCTCACTTTCACGTTTTTCAACATCGGCTTCATTAAGATCTCTGCCGTTTTTATATGTAATTGTGTCTTGTTCACCGTTTTCACCGTAAAATATCCAAACACCGTCTTTTAAATCGTTTTTATACTGTCCTTTAACTTCTATTTTTCCGTTTTTATAATATCGAATCATCGGTCCTTCCATTTTCCCCTTAACGATTTTTGCTTTTAAAAAAGCATGACCGTTTTTATAAAACTTCAACCACAAACCAATTTGTATTCCGTTGTCATACGTACGCTTATCAAATATCTGTCCGTTATCATAAAAAATAATTTGCTCACCGTTTAAGCTGTCATTCAGAAAATTTTCTTCTTTAACTTTTATATTTTCTTGATAATAAACCCATTTTCCTGTTTTTTTCTTTCCGATATAAGTTCCTTCAGAAATCAAATTCTCATTTTCATCATAAAATTTTGCACTTGCCGTATCACCGGCTTCATCATAATTTAACAATGCTGATAATTTCCCGTTTTCATGATAACGTTTTAATTCTCCGACCGGTTTATCATCCTGAAAATAAACTTCATATGCTGTTACACCGTTTGAATAGACTTTCATCCATTTTCCCTGTTTCAATCCGTTTGCATCCGTTTGATTAATTTTACCTTCTTTGGTAAGTCTAATAATTTCGGCATCGGGACGTGCTTCTTCATCTTTAAAAATCTCATGATATTGCTTTAAAGTATCTTTATATATTTTTGCTAAATAATCAAAATACGGTTTACTCTGTTTTTTATTTGCATCATAATAGTTTGCTGCAAAATTTCTTAAGATCAGATGAAAACTATCCAATTCTGTCTTAAATTTTTCGTCATACACTTCGTGATTTTCCTTCTTAATTCCTTTATTAATATACTTCCCGGCAGATTTAACGGAAAAATTATCTTTCAAGGTTTTATATTCTTGATAATACGACATTCCTATAAAATAATAAGGAGCTGCATTTTTTGAATTTTCGGAAAGATAGTCTTTTGCCTTAGTAACACATTTTTCATACTTTCCTTTATTATAATAACTTTCAATTTTAGAAAGTTTCTTATCTTGAGAATAAATTAAAAAAACGGGAAGGATAAATACGACTGTTAATATATACTTTTTCATTATTGAGTTTTTAAGGTTATTAACTTAACAAAAATAAAAAATATTTATTGCTGAACAAAGTCAACCATTTTATTACATTTTTTGAATTATTCTTTTGTTTCTTGCAACTTTTACACTATTTTTAAGGTCAATAATGATACCGAAATTATCAAATGAATAAACTTCTTTTCATATTTTTCATTTTTTTAACTTCCGGGAGCTTTGCTCAACACGAAGCAGACAACTGGTATTTCGGGAATTATGTCGGGCTGGATTTCAGTTCGGGAAAGCCTGAACCTTTAACAGACGGGCAATTAAAAAATTATGAAGGGTGTGCAGTAGCCTCTGATTCTTCCGGGAATTT
>JANTGL010000003.1 GCA_024762915.1 Bacteroidales bacterium
TTTTATGATTATTTATTTCTGTTTTTCGATGCATAATTATACATTTGCTTAGTCTTATATAAATTCTGCTTTTATGCAAAAAAAACGCCTGAATATCTTTTATAAAATAATCATGTTTGCGCTTGCAGCTGTGATAACCGTATTTATTCTGCCGCACAGCAATAAATTTAAATATGAATTCCAAAAAGGAGAACCCTGGAAACACAGAAGTTTGATTGCAGAATTTGACTTTCCGGTTTATAAAACAGATGAACGAATTAATTTTGAAAAAGACAGCGTATTAAAAACGGCTAAACCCTATTATATTTTGAATGATGATGTTTTGCAATCAGTTTTAAATGAAGTTGATAAAGATTTTGAAACAGTATTTTCAAATATTCCTAAAGAAGAAAAAAATAAGCATAAATTCAGATTATTTAAAGATTCTTTAATATCCGGTTTTACTAAAAGGATTAAAATAATCTATCAAAAAGGGATTATTGAACCCCTGCCGCCAGATTTTCAATCCGAAAAGGGCAGCCCTAAACTATTTGTATTAACAAACAGTATTGCCGATTTGAAAGAATACAATGAATTTTATTCATCAAAACAAGCATATAATATTATTTTTAATTACTTCCAACATTATAAAGAACAAAGCCCTGTTCCCATTCCGGATTTAAATATTTCTAAATACATAAAATATAATGTCATTTTTAATGCCGATATAACAAAAAAAGCAAAAGAACGATTAATTAATGACTTATCACCCGTGAGAGGTATGATTCAGTCAGGCGAGCGTATTATATACGAAGGACAATTAATTAATGATGATAAATATCAAATATTAATGTCATTGAAGAAAGAATATATGTCCGATCGAAATTCGTACACCAATACATTTATTGTTTTTTTCGGACAATTTATTTTAACGGGAGCAATTCTTGCCATATTATTTCTGCATTTATTTTTTTATAACAAACCGATTTTTAACAGCAATCGTAAATTATTGTATTTTATAACCTTAACATTAATTTTTATTCTGAGTTCAGCAGCTGCGGCATCCGGTAACAATACTAATATATATCTGGTTCCGGTGACTGTTTTGCCCTTGATAACGGCAACATTTTACAAACCCCGAACGGCCTTTTTGCATCATACGGTAACAATTATGATTATCGGTTACATTGCGGCAAACGGTTTTGAATATATTTTTATTCAATTTATTGCCGGCTTTGTTGCCATTTCCGGAGTAAGTCGTTTATATCGGAGAAGTCAAATTTTATGGACGGTATTATTGGTTTTTATAACCTATTTATTTTTATATTTAGCATTTACGGTTGTACGCGAAGGAAGTTTATTAAACATTGATACCACAAATATTGTTTGGTTTTCTGTCAGTAGTTTCCTTGTCTTAATGGCCTATCCCTTAATCTATTTATTTGAGAAATTATTCGGCTTTTTATCGGATGTTACATTAATTGAACTTTCTGATACAAACAGACCTTTGTTGAAATTGCTTTCCGAAAAAGCACCCGGTTCTTTTCAGCATACCGTCCAGGTTGCTAATATTTCGGAAGAAGCGGCTCGAGAAATAGGTGCAAATGTGCTTTTGGTTCGTGCCGGAGCTCTGTATCATGATGTCGGAAAAATGAATAATCCTTCTTTTTTTGTTGAAAACCAGCATGGTGAGAATCCGCATGACAAAATTGATCCTTTAAAAAGTGTTCAAATTATTAAAAAACATGTTGATGACGGAATAAAAATTGCTGCTAAATACGGATTACCTCAAGAGGTTGCAGATTTTATACCGACACATCACGGAGCAAGCAAAATTATGTATTTTTTGCATAAATTTAAAGAATTACACCCCGACGAAGAAATTGATGAAAATTTATTTAAATATCACGGGAAATTACCTTATTCAAAAGAGACAGCTCTTGTGATGATTGTGGATTCGGTTGAAGCAGCTTCCAGAACCATAAAAGAGTATTCCGAAGAAAGTATTGATAATTTAGTTGAACAAATCGTACAATCAAAAATTAATCAAAATTTATTAATAAATGCGGATATTACGTTTGCGGAAATTGATAAAGTTAAAAAAGTTTTAAAAACGAAACTTAAAAATATTTATCATACACGTGTTGAATACCCTAAGGAAGAAGAATAATTTATTTAATTCAAACAAAATAACAAAATACTGTTATTTTTCGTTTATAATATTACTATGAGGCGATTTCTGTTTTTATCAATGTTTTTCGTTTTTATTTTGACTGTCGGATTTTCTCAAAATACGGAAAGTCCGAAAAATAAAGTAAAATATACACCTGCCTTTAAATTTACCGATGGTATATTTCTTAATTTTCAACAAGTAAAAGATAATAATCCGATACCGAAATCTCAAATCTTAACGACAATTGATTATAATTCATTTGATTTTTATGACAGATTATTAGAAAATAAATTTATAACGTTATATGATAATCTGGGGATACAAAAAAAAATTGCTGTTGATAAAATATGGGGATTCAGCGATAAAGGTATATTATACATTAATGTAAATGATGAGTTTAACCGTATTCCCGTATTCGGTAGTATCAGTCATTTTATTGCAAATAAAACGGTTCAGGAATATGATCCCTACCGTTATAATAATTCGTACTATTATTACAACGATCCTTATTCAACAAAAACGGTTATGGTGCAATATTTGTTGGATTTTGAAACAGGTAAATTATATGATTTTACTGTAGGATCAGTTGAAAAAATAATTTCGAAAGATCCTGAATTATATGAAGAATTTTCCAAATTAGGAAATCGAAAAAAAAAGAAACTTAAATTTTTGTACATCCGAAAATACAATCAAAAATATCCGGTTTATTTTCCGAAAAAATAAATACTTTTCTGAAAAAAAAACCGTTTGAAATTTAACTTAAAAACGATATTATGAAAAAACAAATTGTTATTTTAATTTTTATCTTAACTTATTTTTCTGTATTAAGTTCTGCTCAGCAAGTGTTACCGACTGAAAAACAGGTAAATACTTTCTTACATTCACGCACATATTTTGTTTATGATAATAACATTTTCGGAATGTATAATTCGGCCGTAAAGGATGCAGCAAATAAACATTGGAAAATTACGGATTTCGATTTTATTAATAAAGATGCTTTTAAGAAAAAGAAGAATGTTTCTTCGGCATCTATGATTTTACAAACAGAATCGCATTTTGAAGGTCAGGAAGAACTCGGTGTGTTCTCTTCATTAAGTTTGGTTCTCGGAAAACCCGGCGGTACGATTAATACCATGCCGGATATAATTACCGTTCCGCTTGCATACAGTGATGTTGATTACGATAACTATTATTATAAATTGGGTTTAGCTTTGCTTTTTATGCAAAATCATGTTCAATGGCTTAAAAATAATCCGCATGTTGAAGATAAGGTGTTGATAAATCATTACAAAAACAGTAAAAAAAGTACGAAAAATAAAACCTTATGGTTGTTGAAAAATGAAATGGCTGAAGATGTTAACACGATTGATAAAATTAAACAAGTGTATGACGGTGATGTTAAATTTGTGACAAAAGATGAAATTAAAGAAGCTGTTGACAGTAAAAATCAGGATGTATTGGTATTACACTTGGTTGCTCCTTCAAGAAATATAAAAGGCAGTGTTGTTACAAAAATGATTTTGGATGCTGCTAATGCTGATATTTTTTATTTTGATTATCATAGAGTAAAAAGTAAAAAGAAACCGAATAAATTCCTTAAATCGGATTTTGAAGCATTAAATAAAATTTAATCGTAAGAAGTCTTGTTATTAATAATTAATGCAGAAACAGTCCTAAAAATTGTTTCTGCATTTTATATAAAATCATTTATAATAATATGCAAATACCTAAGAGCTTCGTATTATTTTTTATGTTCTCGATAAATTTTGCCTTTTCTCAAAATTCATTTGAATTATTAGATGCTGCTTATCGTAATAACGAAAAAAAAGTATATTACCTGTTGAAAGGCGGAACCGATGCAAATTCAAGGGATAATAATAATGTAACGCCATTGATGTATGCAGTTGATAACAATAATTTATATCTCTGCAAATTACTTATAAAATATCATGCAGATGTCAATATTGTTCCTGAAAATAATAAAACGGCATTATATACGGCTGTGAAAAATAATAATCCGGAAATTGTAAAATTATTACTTGAAAATAAGGCGAATCCTTATTATACTGATGATTTTAATGTAACACCTTTAATGATTTGCGCTGCTTACGGATATCCTTTAACGGCATCATATTTATGCAGTTACGGGGCTTCTGTCTCGTTTATGAATTTTTGGGATGTTGATGCTGTAATGATAGCTGTTTATTATAATGATGTTGATATGTTACAAGTTCTTTGGGATTATTATGCCGATTTTAATTCGACCGATTCAAACGGTTATACGCCGGTGATGATTGCTGCACAAGAAGGGAATATAAATGCTCTGAAATTCTTGATTGAAAAAAAAGCCGATATATCGGCTTTAAATAAACACAATCTTAATGCATTAGATATTGCTTTATTACACGGTCATGAAAAAACTGCAAAATATATACTTTCAATAAATCCGAATATTTGCCACATAATTGATGATAATTTAACAACTTATGATATTGCACAATTAAAAAAAATGAAGGATGTTTTAGTCTTTCTTGAAAAATGTAAAACGGATAAGATTATAAAACATCGTAAACTTTTAAAGAAATATTATAAATTCGCCGAAAAAAAAATTCACTCGGAAATTTTTGAAATCAAAAATATTAATCCACCTGATACTTCAAAACATATTTTAAAGGGAGTAATATTTGATAAAAAAGAGTAAATTAATAAGTTAATGAATACATATTACGAAAAAATACCGAAAGATGTTTTAAATGAACTTCCGATAAGAAGTTTTGAAGGGGAGATTTTTTTTATTGATAATGAAAAAGATTTTAATAAAGTGCTTCCGTTTTTAAGGGATGCTGAAATTTTGGGATTTGATACCGAAACGCGTCCGGCATTTAAAAAAGGAATTACTTATAATGTTGCTTTGTTACAATTAGCAACTTCCGATAAAGCATTTTTATTCAAATTGGATAAATTGGGCTTGCCGAATGAACTTGTAAATATACTCGAAGATAAGAATATAGCAAAAGCGGGAGTTGCTATACATGATGATTTAAAAGCATTGCAAAAATTGAGAAAATTTATACCGGAAGCTTTTGTTGAATTACAAACATTTTCTGATCAATTTAAAATTGAAGATAACGGTTTAAAAAATCTTTCCGGAAATCTGCTTGGTTTCCGAATTTCTAAAAGTGCAAAGCTAACAGATTGGTCTAATGATATTTATACTGAGGCACAATTAAAATATGCCGCAACCGATGCTTGGGTTTCTTACGAAATTTATTTAAAACTTTTATCTTTAAACGGTAATTTTAATCTTATTGAAAACAATTTATAAATTTTCGCAAAACTTTATAAACTCAAATCTACTTTCACGATTTTAAACATTTAAAATTTCAAAAAAAAATGAAACTTGAAATAAAAAATACGGAAAACTTTATTGATAAAGCAAAACTCGTTGAATATAAAGTAAATGCAAGTAAAGCGAATAAATCTTTACATCAAAAAAACGGTTTAGGAAATGATTTTCTCGGATGGGTTAATTTGCCGAATGAAATTTCCGAAGAATTAATTTCTGATATTGAAAAAACGGCAGAAACTGTTCGGAAGAAAATTGATGTAATGGTAACCGTCGGAATCGGCGGTTCCTACTTGGGAGCAAAAGCCGTTATTGAAGCATTATCTGATAATTTTTCAAATTTTAAAACCGAAACAAATCCTATAATGCTGTTTGCCGGAAATAATTTAAGTGAAGATTATCTTTATGAACTTACTGATCTATTGAAAGATAGAAAATGGGCAATCACGGTAATTTCTAAATCCGGAACAACTACCGAACCGGCTGTTGCATTCAGAATTTTAAAATCAGAATTAGAGAATAAATACGGTAAAGAAGAAGCTTCAAAACGTATTATTGCCGTAACGGATAAAGAAAAAGGGGCATTAAAGCAATTGGCAAATCAAGAAGGATATAAAACCTTTGTTATTCCGGATGATGTGGGCGGAAGATTTTCAGTCTTAACCCCGGTGGGTTTGCTTCCGATTGCAATTGCCGGATTTAATATTCGTAATTTAATTCAAGGTGCAATTGATACGGCTGAAAATTCATCTTTCGAAAAAAATGAAAACAGTGCAGAAGTTTATGCTGCTGTTCGTAATATATTATATGATAACGGATTTACAAATGAAATTCTTGTGAATTACAATCCGAAACTCAGTTTTTTTGCCGAATGGTGGAAACAACTTTACGGTGAAAGCGAAGGAAAGGAAAGTAAAGGAATTTTTCCTGCAAGTGTCACTTTTACAACTGATTTACATTCTATGGGACAGTACATTCAAGACGGAAAACGCAACTTATTTGAAACAGTGATTTCTGTTGAAAAAACAAAATACGATGTAAAACTTTCAAAAGACAGTGATAATCTTGATAAATTAAATTACCTGGCCGGTAAAAATATAGAAGAAATTAATAAAAGTGCCGAACTCGGAACCTTAAAAGCCCATCTTGAAGGCGGCGTTCCGAATATTCGAATTACAATTCCCGAAATTAATGAATATCACATCGGAGAATTAATTTATTTCTTCGAAAAAGCATGCGGTATCAGCGGTTATATTCTTGGTGTTAACCCGTTTGATCAACCCGGTGTGGAGGCCTATAAACGGAATATGTTTCAGATTCTGGGAAAACCCGGATATGAATGAAATCTGTTTTTTTCAAAAACTAAATTTATATAATTCTGATTACTTGTTTATATTTGCAAGCTAATATTTTACGATAATAATTATGAGTTATATTGAATTAAGTGAACAAGAACAATTAAGAAGAAAATCTCTTGAAGAAATCAGAAAATTAGGTATAAATCCCTATCCGGCAGCAAAATATGAAGTAACATCCTACAGTGCCGACATAAAAGAAAGTTATAAGGATGATGAAAAAAACTTTCAGAACATAAGTATTTCCGGCAGAATTATGACTCGCCGAATTATGGGAAAAGCATCTTTTATCGAACTTCAGGATTCAAAAGGTAAAATTCAGGTTTATATAAGTCGGGATGATATTTGTCCCGGTGAAGATAAAACTTTATACAATACTGTTTTTAAGAAATTGCTGGATTTAGGTGATATTATAGGTATTAAAGGTGCTGTTTTTATTACTCAAACCGGAGAAATTACTGTTAAAGCAAAAGAATTTACCATACTGACGAAATCCGTCAGACCTTTGCCCGTTGTAAAAGAAAAAGACGGCAAAACATACGATGCTTTTTCCGATCCGGAACAAAGATACCGAATGCGTTATCTCGATTTAATTGTAAATCCGCATGTAAAAGAAGCTTTTATTAACAGAACAAAGCTAACCAATTCCATGCGTGAATATCTTAACGGAAAAGGATATTTGGAGGTTGAAACACCGATTTTACAACCGATTTACGGCGGTGCAGCGGCAAGACCTTTTAAAACACATCACAATGCACTCGATCAAACATTATATCTTCGAATTGCCGATGAATTGTATTTAAAGAAATTAATAGTCGGCGGATTTGACGGTGTGTATGAATTTGCCAAAGATTTTCGTAATGAAGGCATGGATCGTTTTCACAATCCGGAATTTACCCAAATGGAATTGTATGTTGCTTACAAAGATTATTTCTGGATGATGGAAACCGTTGAAGAAATGGTGGAAAAAATTGCTATGGATATTCACGGAAAAACGCAAGTGCAAGTCGGTGAACATGTAATTGATTTTAAACGACCTTGGAAACGGTTTACAATGTTTGAAGCCATCGAACATTTTACCGGTATTGATATTTCAAAAATGCAAGAAGCCGAATTAAGAGCAACTGCCGAAAAATTGGGTATTGAAACAGACGATTCTATGGGTAAAGGAAAATTAATTGATGAAATTTTTGGTGAAAAATGTGAAGGACAACTTATTCAACCGACTTTTATTACCGATTATCCGATTGAAATGTCTCCGCTTGCAAAAAAACATCGCAGTGAAAAGGGTTTGGTCGAACGTTTTGAAGCTATTTGTAACGGAAAAGAAATTTGCAATGCTTATTCCGAATTAAACGATCCGATTGACCAGCGCGAACGTTTTGAAGAACAACTTTTGCTGGCAAAACGCGGTGATGACGAAGCCATGATGCTCGATGAAGACTTTCTAAAAGCCATTGATTACGGAATGCCGCCGACATCGGGACTTGGTATAGGAATCGATCGATTGGCAATGATAATGACCAATTCCGATTCGATTCAAGATGTGTTGTTCTTTCCGCAAATGCGACCCGAGAAAAAAGAACAAATTGATACACCGGAAAAATATGTTGAAAAAGGCATCCCGGAAGATTGGGTATCTCTTATTCAAAAACTTGGTTTTAAAACAGTTGATGCAATGCAAGAAGCAAAACCCGGTAAATTGTTTAATGACCTTTGCGGATTAAATAAAAAAGGCAAATTGGGCTTGAAAAATCCGACAGCTGATGATGTTAAAAAATGGTGTGAATAAAGCTGAATGATGGTAAAAGAAAATCAGTCCGAAAAAACTTTGAAAGAATTATTTTTTCATGTGGGTTTGGCTAAAACCGGCTCCACTTATTTGCAAAATAAATTCTTTCATAAACTGAAAGGCATCAAATACATTCATACTTCAAAGTTTTATAAATACAATGAAATAATTGCATCCGATGAAACAAATGCTTTGTTATTTTCGCGAGAATTTGACCGACAATTTTTTGATGAAACGATTAAAATTGCCGAGAAATATCCTTATGCAAAGATACTGATTGTCATACGCTCTAACGAAAAGTGGATTGCTTCCCAATATCGAAGATATGTTAAAAACGGAGGTTCTCGTTCTTTTGAAGATTTCATTAATATTGAAACAAATAAAGGCGTTTGGAAAATTGAAGATGCATTATTTTTACCGAAACTGAAATATTTAAAACGGCATTTCAGTCATAAACCTTTAATTTTATTTTATGAAGAATTTCAGGAAAATCCGCATAAAACATTTAAAAAAATTGCCGATTATACAAATACTTCATACCATGATGAAGAAATTAATTTAAAAGCAAAACATAAATCGTATTCGGATAAACGGTTGTTATTTATAAGAAAACTTACGAGTCGGTTTTATAAAAAAGATCCCTATGAATTTTCTTCGGGAGAAGTTACTTGGTTAAAATACAGAACACGATGGTTTATTTTGCATATATTTTTATATCTTGCAAAGTTAATTCCGGGAAAAAAAGAAACTATTTTAATACCGAAATCTAAACTTTCGGATTACAAAAGATTTTACGGAAAAGATTGGGATGCTTGTAAGGAATTTGCAAAAGAACATTCGGCACTTTAACAAAAAAAATGAAGATAAGCGGTTTTACAATGGGTAAAAATGTATCGAAATTATACTATCCGATACGCGAATCAATTGAGTCAATTTTGCCGATTGTCGATGAATTTGTTGTTGCATTGGGCGATAGTGATGAAGATGATACAACAGAGGAAATAATTAAAAGTATAAATTCGTCTAAAATAAAAATTATACACACCGTATGGGATATAGAAAAATATCCGAACGGAACAGAAAATGCGCGACAAACAAATATCGCAAAAGATGCTTGCACGGGAGATTGGTTACTGCATTTACAAGCCGATGAAGTCATTCATGAAAAATATCTTGAAACAATTAAAAATGCTTGTGAAAAGTATCTTGACGACGAAAATGTTGAAGGTTTTTTGTTTCAATATAAGCATTTTTACGGTGATTACAATCATTTTATCGATTTTCACGGTTGGTACCCGAAAGAAATTCGTTTGGTCAGAAATAAACCGAATATTTATTCGTTTCGTTCGGCACAATCGTTTAAACGCATTCCGAATTTTGACGGAAAAGACTTTCGACAAAAACACGGAACATTTCCCTTAAATGTCATTGAATTAGATGCTTATATCTATCATTACGGATGGGTGCGTCCGCCCGAGTATATGCAGAAAAAAACAAAATCTTTGGATACCATTCATCACGGAAAAGAAAAAATTGAAGAAGAATACAAAACGAAAAAAGCATATTTTGATTACGGAAATATGTCAAAATTACCTGTTTTTGAAGACTCGCATCCGGCAATTATGAAGAATAAAATTGCAGATTTTATCTGGAGTGACAAATTACATTTTGAAAAAAAATATAAAGTGTCAAGAGCAAAAATGAAACACGAGAAGTTTAAAAGCAAAATTCTGACTTTTATCTCAAAAAAAATATTGAACGGAAAACAACTTTTCGGATATTCAAATTGGAACATTATCGGTAAAGAATTTTAAACATAGCAGATTGAAAAAGCTTAAGAAAATATTAAAATATCTGGTTCCGTATTACGGCAATATTATTCTGAATTTTATTCTGAATTTATTTCAAATCATTTTTTCGGTTTTTTCATTGCTCATGATTATTCCTTTTTTACGCGTATTATTCGGGCAGGAAGAAATCGTTACCGTTAAGCCTGATTTGACTTTTTCCGGTAACGCTTTTAATGAATGGATAAATTATTATCTCGGACATGTTATCGAAACATACGGAAAAAAAGAAGCTTTACTGGTTGTCAGCGGTTTTGTAGTCCTAATGATTTTATTGAAGAATATTTTATTCTATTTCTCGAAATTTGTGATGGTTCCTGTCAGAAACGGTGTCATTCGAGATATGAGAAATACCATATACAAGAAAATTCTGGAACTTCAATTTTCATATTTTACCGAAGAACGAAAGGGGGATATTATCAGTAAAATGACCAACGATTTAAAAGAAATTGAATGGACCATTATGACTTCGGTTGAGATGCTTATTCGTAATCCATTGACAATCATTGTGTACTTGGTTACTTTAATTTTTATGAGCCCGCAATTGACGGTTTTTGTTTTAATCCTGATTCCGGTAAGCGGAGCCATTATCGGAACAATCGGTCGATCCTTAAAAAAGACTTCCAGAAAAGCCCAAGATCAAATGGGAACCCTTCTTTCCAAAATAGAAGAAACACTTTCCGGATTAAGAATTATTAAAGCTTTTACGGCAGAAAATTTTGTTTTTAAAAGTTTTTTTAATTTTAACGAAGCATATAATAACACCATGAATAGAGTGTATCGTAAGAATTATTTAGCTTCTCCGATGAGCGAATTCTTGGGTGTTTTAATGATAACCGGAATTATGTATTACGGAGGGTCCTTAGTATTGAGAAATCAAGGCACACTTTCTCCGGAAGCATTTATCGGCTATATTGCCGTTTTTTCTCAGATTATTAATCCTGCAAAAGCATTTTCAACAGCCGTTTACAATGTTCAAAAAGGGGCTGCATCCATCGACCGAATTAACATTATTCTTGAAGCCAAAAATACCATTATAGAAAAAGAAAATGCAAAATCCGTTAATTCTTTTGAAAAAGAAATTGAATTTTCTGATGTTTCGTTTGCCTATGAAAATACAAATGTTCTGAAAAATATCAATTTAAAAGTTAAAAAAGGGCAAACCATTGCACTGGTCGGTCAATCCGGTTCGGGAAAATCGACTTTGGCAGATTTAATTCCGCGCTTTTACGAGGTTTCGGATGGCGAAATTAAAATTGACGGAATTAATATCAAGGATCTGAAAATTAATGAGCTGCGGGATATTATGGGCAATGTTAATCAGGAACCGATTTTATTTAATGATACCATCAGAAATAATATTGCATTCGGTTCTGAAAATGTTTCGGATGAAAAGATTATTGAAGCGGCAAAAATTGCCAACGCTCATGATTTTATATTACAAACGGAGGCCGGATATGAAACCGGTATCGGTGATCGGGGAACAAAATTATCCGGCGGACAAAGGCAACGTTTGAGTATCGCTCGAGCCGTGCTTAAAAATCCGCCGATTATGATTTTAGACGAAGCAACCTCTTCTTTGGATACCGAATCCGAAAGGGCTGTTCAGGATGCACTTGATAAGTTGATGCAAAACAGAACTTCTGTGGTTATTGCACACCGACTTTCAACCATCAGGAATGCCGATTTAATTTGTGTGTTGCATAAGGGTGAAATTATTGAAAGAGGCACGCATGATGAATTGATAAATCTTAAAGGCAATTATAAAAAACTATACGATTTGCAAATTTTTTAAAACCGAATTTAAATTCAAATTTTTATTTTTGTGAAATAAAATGCTGAAACACCTTTCCATACAAAATTATGCTTTAATTGAAGCACTTGAAATTGATTTCGATGCCGGTTATTCTGCCATTACCGGAGAAACCGGAGCGGGAAAATCCATTTTACTCGGAGCTTTGTCCTTAATTTTGGGAAATCGAGCCGAAACAAATGTTCTTAAAAATAAAGAAAAAAAATGTTCGGTTGAAGCCGAATTTGATATTCAACGCTATTCTTTGAAAGTTTTTTTTGATAATAATGATATCGATTATGATGAAATTACAATCATCAGAAGAGAAATAATGCCCGGCGGACGTTCGCGTGCTTTTGTGAATGATACACCCGTAAATTTGAATGTGTTAAAAGAACTCAGCGAACATCTGACTGATATTCATTCGCAACATCAAAATTTGCATTTAAACGATAAACAATTTCAATTAAATGTTCTCGATGCTTTTGCAAAATTGTTTCCTTTGCTGGAGACTTACCAAGTAAATTATCGCAATTATCTGAAAATCAGAAAAGAATATCAGCAACTCATTCAACGTGCCGAAAAAGAAAAAGCCGATTTTGACTTTTTACAATTTCAATTTGACGAATTGGAAGAGGCTAAATTAAAAGCCGAGGAACAGTCCGACATCGAAAGCGAGCTTCGAGAACTGAATCACGCAGAAGAAATAAAAGAAAATCTGTCGACTGCTTTTGTATTATTATCCGAAGAAGAAAACGGTGTTATTACAAAGCTGCGTGAAAGTATCACATCCTTAAAAAATATTCAAAAGTTTTTCGATAAAGCAAAATTTTTAACCGAAAGATTAGAAAGTGCCAAAATTGAGACGGATGATATTGCACACGAATTGGAAATCCTTTCCGAAGATGTCGAGCACAATCCCGAACGTGCCGAATTTTTGAAAGAACGTATTGATATGATTTATGCACTGCAAACCAAACACAAAGTTGAAAGTGTTGAAGAACTTATAAAATTGAAAGACGATTTGCAGGCAAAATTAGATGATATTACATCTTTCGACACCCAAATTTCGGAAAAGAAAGAAACTTTACAGAAACAAGAACAAAAATTAAGCGATTTAGCCGATCAATTATCAAAGGGCAGGAGTGAGACATCCGGAAACTTGGAACTACAAATTATTGACATCCTAAGGCGCTTGGGAATGCCTTCGGCAAAGTTTAAAATACAAATTGAACCAACCGACGGTTTCACCGAATACGGAAAAGATCGTGTCAGTTTTTTATTTTCATCCGTCAAACATTCTGAGGTTCAGGAAATTGCAAATATTGCGTCGGGCGGTGAAATTTCACGATTAATGTTAAGCATCAAATCCGTTATTGCCGACAGCATTGCTTTGCCTGCCATTATTTTTGATGAAATCGATACCGGCGTATCCGGAGAAATTGCCGAAAAAATTGGGCAAATAATGAAAGAAATGTCCGACAATATGCAGGTTATCAGTATTACCCATCTTCCGCAAGTTGCCGCAAAAGCCGATTTTCACTACAAAGTTTATAAAATCGAAGACGAATTTAATACCCGCACCGATATTAAAAGATTAAATTTGGAGGAACGCATCAAAGAATTGGCAACCATGCTCAGCGGTGAAAATATTACTGATGCAGCCATTCGAAATGCCGAAGAGTTGTTGAGGGAGTAAATTGTTGTTAATTTATACCAATATTTCGTAAATATTTCACTTATCATAACCTGTCCGATTCACAATTTGTCGGAAATTTTATTATTCCGTTAGAGAAATTGTCAGTAATGTCGTAAAAAAATAAATTCCGATGTGTCGGTAAATAATATCGGAAAATTTATCTTCGATGAACCTTTTATTTTTTATCATAATAATTTTTGATTTATAACAAATAAATCAAAATAACTTATTTAAATTTGTGTTTAATATAACAAAATACATTTATTAATTTAAAAAAAGGAGCGTTTAAAATGAAAAAAACAGCATTGATTTTTACGTTTGTTGCAATGATGATTTCAGTAAATCTTTTTGCACAAAGAACTTCAGATATTGACGGCAGTAAAGATTATCCGGCGATTTCACGATTTGAAGGATCTGTTATTGAGTTTTATAAAGTTACGAAATCTGATAAATATAAAATACCTTTAAATTTTGAAAAAGGAAATTTGGATTTTGTAAATCCGGTAACAGTTGAAGGGAAAGTAATCAGAATTCAATATTCCGTAAGTCCGGATAATAATACTTCTTATGTTGTAAAATCAATTAAGTCCTCACTTATTAAAGAGGGCTTTAAGGTGATTTTTGCAAAATCTAATGATGAAATGGTCATAGGTTCGAAAGCTTTTTCAAGAACATACTATAACAGACTTAATAATAAAATATTCGGCTTTGCCTATGGTACAGAAGGAAAAGATCAAGCTTTTATTATTGCAAAAAAAGAAAATGAAGGAAAAGGAATATTTGCTTGTATTTATATTTCCGGTTTCGATAATACAACATTAATTACACAAGATGTAATTGAAGCAGAGTCTGTTACTAAAATAAAAGAAAATTCTTTAATAACTGATTTCAAGGGAGCAATAAAGTTTTATCGACAAAAAACAAAATGGAATACTTATATGGTCCCCGTTGGAAAAAAAGCATACAGCGGCTGGAGTAAAAAGATAAAAGCAGAAGGTGAAATTACTCGTACACAGTATATTACATCTAAAGATGATAATCCTTCTTTCATTTATATGAATTACAACGAAGCGCTCAAAAAATCAAATTGGAACATATTATTCGGCGGCAGCGGTTCTTCAGAACTCGGTTACGATTCTTATGAATGGCAATATGCTATGTTTCAAGAAGGATTTAAACAAGGAGATAAATTCGGCGATAAATTGGGATTTCGAGCAAACGATCGTTCTAAATACGCCTATATAGCTGCTGAATTTGAAGATTTAGATACGCTTTATTATGCCGTCATTTATATTATTGATAAAGGTTGGGGAACCATGATTAATCAAGATGTTATAAAATCTAAAAAACCGGATGTCGGGCTTGTTACGGCAAAAATGCTGACCGAGAAAATAAATAAGCAAGGGCATCTTTCTTTAGAGGGTATTTTCTTTGAAACAGGAAAAGCTGCCTTAACTTCCCAATCAGATGCTGCTTTAAAGAATATTTCTGAATATCTTAATTCGCATAAAGATAAAAAATTCTTCATTGTAGGACATACCGATAATGTGGGTGATTTTGCATCAAATATGACTTTGTCCGAAAACAGAGCTAAGGCCGTAATGACTGAATTGACAACAAAATACGGTGCGGATGCCGCTCAATTAAAAGCATACGGTGTTGCTGATTTAGCACCTGTGGTTTCTAATTCTACGGATGCCGGAAAAGCCAGGAACAGAAGAGTGGAAATCGTTGAACAATAAATTAATACAGCAAAAATCTAATACTTTAACTCGCAAATTTTATGCGAGTTAAAGTTATTTTTAATCCTCCTTCTCAAATGCCTCAACAATAGGAGCAACCAGAGGATGTCGCACAATATCTTCTTTTTTAAAATCAACAAATCCGATGCCTTTAATGCCTTTCAGAATTTTATAAACTTTAACCAAACCGGAATGTGTTTTTTTCGGTAAATCAATTTGTGTCATATCGCCGGTAACGATGAATTTTGAATTTCCGCCCATGCGGGTTAAAAACATTTTCAATTGCGGGATACTGGTGTTTTGTGCTTCATCCAAAACCACGACGGCATCGCTGAGAGTACGACCTCGCATGTATGCCAAAGGAGCAATTTGTATCGTTCCTTTTTCCATCAACTTATTCAGTTTATTCCCGGGTAAAATGTCAAGCAGTGCATCGTAAAGTGCTTGTAAATAGGGGTCTAATTTATCTTTTAAATCTCCCGGAAGGAATCCCAAATTTTCGCCGGCTTCCACGGCGGGGCGACTTAAAATAATACGCTTTATTTCATTGTTTTTTAATGCTCTCACGGCAAGTGCCACGGCAAGATAAGTCTTTCCGGTTCCGGCCGGTCCCGTTGCAAAAATCAAGTCTTTTTCTTCATATAATTTGACGAATTTTTTTTGATTTTCGGAACGCGGAGAAATCGGTTTGCCGTTATTTCCGTATATGATAATGTTTTTTGATTTTGAAGCGGGTTTTATTTTGTCTTGGAATATAAGTTCTATTTCTTTAATATTCAGTTGATTGTATTTTTCCAGTCGAAGTTTTAAATTTTCCGTAAAAGAATTGAATGCCTCAACTTCTGTTTTTTCTCCGGAAACTTTTATTTCATCACCTCTGAAAACCAGTTTAAGTTTCGGAAATAAAGTTTTTATGCGGTCAATGTTTTTACTGTCATTTCCGTAAAAATCAATCAGCGAATCCGGGTCTAAATATATTTTTTTTTCAATCATTAAGTAATAATTTTGCGTTTACAAAGTAAATATATTTTTCATTTAATACGAAAGCTTGCCGGTAATAACTCTAATATCTGACAGAAGTGCTGATGATTTTTTTCTCGGCAGATTAAGAGGTAAAATATTGACTGCCTGTAAGGATGTGAATATCATCGATTTAGCTCACAATATAGGACATCACAGTATTTCGCGTGCCGCATTTATTTTAAAAAACAGCTGGCGTGATTTTCCGGATAAAACAATCCATTTAATCGGTGTTGACAGTGAATGTAACGGAAAGCGAAAACATTTAATAGCCGAAATAAATAATCAATATTTTATTGCTGCGGATAACGGCTTGTTGAGTCTGGTTTTTGAACCTTCCGAATTAAAAAAGATTATAAAAATTGAACTGTGTAAAGCAAATATTAAAATGACACCGGCTTTATTTTTATTTGCCGATGCCGCTTGTGAAATTATTAAAGGCAAAAAAATTGAAGCATTCGGTAAGGTGAGTTCTGATATAAAACGTATGCTGGCGATAAAACCTGTTTTCGATACTGCGTATATTCTGGGAAATCTGGTTTATACGGACAGTTACGGCAATGCAGTTTCTAATATCTCTTTTGATTTGTTTCAGGAAGTTGCAGCCGGCAGATCCTATAAAATTTTTGCAGGCAGTTCCGGTTATATAATTAATACAATAAGTTTACGCTATCAGGATGTGGAAGAAGGCGATTTAGCCGCTGTTTTTAATTCGCTGGGTTTGCTTGAAATAGCGATGAATAAAGGCGATTTGGCAAATTTGTTGAATTTTGACAATAATACAAAAATCAGAATAGAATTTTATGATTAAACGCATTGTAAAAATGATTTTCCGAAAGGAAAATATTGAAGATTTTATCAATTTTACGGATGAAATTAAAGAAACAATAAAAAGTCATGAAGGATGCTTGCATCTTGATATTCTGCAGGATAAAAAACATCCGGAAATATTTTTTACTTACAGTTGTTGGAATTCGGAAGAGAATTTGGAAAACTATCGAAAATCCGATTTTTTTAATAATATTTGGCCTCAAACGAAAAAGTGGTTCGCCGAAAAACCGATGGCCTGGAGTACCGAAGTTGTTCATATAAACGGTGTTTTAAGCCAACTCGAAGAAAAATTTGTTGCCTTTGAACGCATTCTCGGAATAATGGATAAAATTCGTAAAGAATGCCCGTGGGATTCGACACAAACGAATGAAAGTTTACGTTCCTTAACGATTGAAGAAACCTATGAATTGGCTGAAGCCGTGATAAAAGATGATGCCGGAAACATTAAGAAAGAACTTGGTGATTTGTTTCTGCATATTATTTTTTATGCAAAAATTGCCGAAGAAAAACAACAATTTGATATTGCCGATGTCTTTAATTCCCTTTCTGATAAGTTGATATACAGGCATCCGCATGTGTTCGGAGATATCGAAGTTGAGAATAAAGAAGAGGTAGAAACAAATTGGGAAGCTTTAAAATTAAAAGAAAAAGCCAACGGAAATAATCAAACGGTTTTAGGCGGTATTCCGCAATCTTTACCTGCAATGATAAAAGCCGTGAGAATGCAGGAAAAGGCAAGAGGAGTAGGATTTGATTGGGAAGAAAAAGAGCAGGTTTGGGATAAAGTGAAAGAAGAATTGGGCGAATTTGAGGATGAATTAAAAGCCGGCAACGATAAAAAAGCCGAAGAAGAATTCGGCGATGTTTTGTTTGCAATGATTAATGCGGCTCGCCTCTACGGTATTGATCCGGAAAGTGCTTTGGAACGCACCAATCAAAAATTTATAAAACGCTTTAATTATCTTGAAAAACATACTTTAAAGAAAGGGAAGTCCTTAAAAAAAATGACTTTGGATGAGATGGAAGCGGTTTGGCAGGAAGCAAAAAAGGAAGAATAAAATAAATTCGAGCTAAATAATTGTTTGAACCCGACCGATTTCGCCGGTTTCCAATTCAACTTTTATACCGTGCGGATGTGTTGCCGATTTTGTCAAAATTCGTTTAACAAAACCGTCGGTTAATTCACCGGTTCTTTGATGCTGTTTTTGAACAATTTCAACTTCTTGTCCGATTTTAATATCTTTTCTGTTTTTACCGCTGAGTTTTTGGTGTTCCATTTTTTCTGTTTTTTATTTCTCTGACAATTAATGAGATATCTGCGTAAAAATAATATAAACCTATTAAAATACCTATGATACCAATTATAGGTTGACGAATATTTAAAGGATTAAAAATCATTCGAAATCCGAAAATAATTACAAAAATAAATGCAGGATAAGTAAAAAATCGTATAATTATTCGTTTAAAAGACCATTCTCTTTTAGTTTTTAAAATTGTTTTCTCTTCAGGTATTCCGTTAAAAATATTTTTCAAGTGAATATTAAATGTGTTCAAGTATTTTTTATTCGAGCTGAATAATTGAATATAAGGATTATCCGGATTTTTTATGCTGTTAATCAGAAATTTTCCCTCACTGAAAATAACAGTTATTTGAGTTCGTGCAATACCTTTTTCATTTTGAGAAATGGCATTTCTATATTGATAAGCAATAATAGATCTTTCATTTATTTCACCAATCACAAAATCATATTCTCTGAAAGTACGATTTAATGCTTCAATAATATCTCCTTTTAAAAAAGTTCCCTTAAATTCTCTGAAATTTAATTTATTTCTGTAATATAAAATAATTATGATTGATATTGCAAGCCAAATCCAAATTAAAATATCGGAAAAATTATAAGTAACTAAAAGAAAAAAAGCAGGAAGAATCAGAATTGAATAGTGATTGAAAATTTGTCCGAAAGATAATTTTAATTTTCTGTTTTTAATAATGTAATCAATTTCTGAATTTGTCATTTTTACGACTAATTATATGTTCTTCATCAATGCCTCAATTTTCTCATATGTTTCACGACTGACCGATGCCAACGGTAAACGAACAAATTTCTTACAAATACCCAGAATTTCCAATGCGGCTTTTACGCCTCCGGGATTACCTTCGGAAAATAAAGTATTTGTAAAATCGAGCAATTTGTAGTGAAGTTTTTGTGCGGTTTTTATGTCGTATTTTAAAGCAGCTCTTACCATATCTGAAAATTCTTTCGGATAGGCATTTGCCGTAACGGAAATAACACCGCTCATTCCCAGAGTGATATAGGGCAGGGTATAAGTATCGTCACCCGAGAGAACCGTAAAATTATCGGGTTTGTTTTTCAGGATTTGCATCACTTGATTAAAGTTTCCTGATGCTTCTTTTACGGCAATGATATTTTCAAAATCATTTGCCAGTTTCAAAGTTGTTTCGGCTGAGATATTTACGGATGTTCTGCCCGGAACGTTATACAAAATAACCGGAACGGGTGATGCACCGGCAATACTTTTATAATGAATGTATAAACCTTTTTGTGTCGGTTTGTTGTAATAAGGTGCAGCCGAGAGAATGGCATCAACATTCGTAAAATCAGTTTTTTTTATTCTGTTAATAACGGCTTGTGTATTATTTCCGCCGATACCGAACACAATCGGTAATTTATGATCCGAAACTTCGGCAATATAATTTAAAACGGCTTCTTGTTCTTGTATTGTTAATGTGGGATTTTCGCCGGTTGTTCCCATTACCACAAGAAATTCAACACCGCCGTTTACGATGTGTTCGGTTAATTTTTCCAAAGCATTAAAATCAATGCTGTCATCATATCTGAAAGGAGTAACCATGGCTACACCTGTTCCTTTTAATTTGTTTTGCATTTTTTAGCTTTTAAGATCTTATGCTTGTTTTATAACACTCAAATAATAAGTAACCTGTTCTATAAGGAAATTTAAATTTTGATTGTTGTTCAGATTTATATTCAAATCGGAATATTTACAATCAATAAGTCCCGAAACTTTAAACTTCGCTTTTGAAAGCGCAAAAAGATATTCGGTATAAAATAGTTTTTCGGTACAAAGATTGATAAGGATATCCGTTTTTTCATTCAGAAAATCACTGATAACAGATTCATTTATTTTACCGAATTTTGTTATGTGTTTATCCGAAAAAAAATTATTCTTATCTTGTCCGAAATAATTATTTCCGATTTCATCAGGTTTGAAAACATATGCTAATGTACTGACAATTATGCCTTTTTTAGATAGTTCGGAAGAAAATTGCTTTACCTTTTCATAATCGGATTTATTTCGAATGCAATATAAAACAGAAATAGTATTTGCAGTTTCAAAATTAGAAAATTGAACGTCACGCCGAATGCGTTTAATGTTTTTTGTGATGATAAAATCTTTTAAACTCACTTTCCCGGGTTTATATTTTTATTTACAATATTACAAAATCAAAACGGTTTTAAAAAATTCATTGTTTATTAATCATTTCAGCAAATTCATCTTCGGAAATAATATTTATTTTGAATTTTTTTACTTTTTCAAGCTTTGATGGTCCGACATTGTCTCCCGCAAGAAAATAATCGGTATTTTTTGAAACCGAACCGGTATTTTTTCCGCCGTTTTGCTCAATCAGTTTTTTTAATTCGTTACGCGAATATTTCTCAAACGTTCCGGAAATAACAATTTTTGCTCCCTTTAATATATTTGTATTGCCTTCTTCTTCCTTAATTTCAAATTGCAAGCCGACATTTTTTAAGTCTTCAATAATTTTAATATTATGACTGTTTCGGAAAAAGGCGATAATACTTTCGGCAATTTTATCACCGATTTCATCAACGGCAATTAATTCATCAAAACTTGCTCTTTGTAAATTGTCAATATTTTTAAAGCTTTTTGCCAATACTTTTGCAACAATATTTCCTGCAAATCGAATTCCGAGAGCAAATAATACGCGTTCAAACGGAACTTGTTTAGATTTTTTAATACTTTTCAAAAGATTATTTACCGATTTTTCTTTAAATCCCTCCAGCGAATAAATTTGTTTAAATGTTAAATGATACAAATCGGAAATATTTTTAATGAAACCGGCTTCGTAAAGTGCATTTACGGTTGCTTCTCCGCAATTAATATCCATCGCATTTCGGCTGACAAAATGCTCTATTTTACCTTTTATTTGCGGGGGACATTCGTATTCGTTCGGGCAATAATGTTTGGCTTCGTCTTCGTTTCTTACAAGCTGATGATTGCAGGCGGGGCAAGTATCAATGTATTTTGTTTCGGGCAGGCCTTTAGGCCTTTTGTCTTTATTAACAGCGACGATTTTAGGGATTATTTCACCGCCTTTTTCAACAAAAACAGTGTCACCTTCTCTTACGTCCAATTCTTTAATGATGTCGGCATTGTGTAAAGAAGCACGTTTTACGGTAGTTCCGGCAAGTTGAACGGGTTCCAAATTTGCAACAGGAGTGATTGCTCCGGTTCGTCCTACTTGATAGCTTATTTTTAATAATTTGGTGGCTGCACGCTCGGCTTTAAATTTATAAGAAATCGCCCAACGCGGTGATTTTCCTGTCATTCCGAGTTCATCTTGCAACTTCAGTGAGTCAATTTTAATAACAACACCGTCAATATCATAAGGTAAATTATTTCGTTCCGTATCCCAAAAATTTATAAATTCAAAGACTTCATCAATGGTGTTTGCAAGTTTTATGTTTTCGGATATTTTAAAACCCCACGATTTTGCTTTTTGTAAATTTTCAAAATGGGAATCAGACGGTAAATTCTCACCCAGTACAAAATATAAAAAAGCATCCAGTTTTCGCTCGGCAACAATTTTTGAACTTTTCATTTTTAAGCTTCCGGAAGCAGCATTTCGCGGATTGGCAAAAGGATTCTCGCCGATGTCTTCACGTTCTTTGTTAAGTCGTTTAAATTCTTTATGAGGCAATAAAATTTCACCTCTTACTTCAAGTTCTTCGGGATAATCGTTGCCTTGCAATTGCAAAGGAATTGAACGAACGGTACGAACATTTGTCGTTACGTCATCACCCTTTGTTCCGTCACCTCTTGTAACGGCTTGTATATATTTTCCGTTTTTATATTTGATGCTGATTGCCGTGCCGTCAAATTTTAATTCGCAAACATATAAATAAGGGGTATCGGTTCCGATGATATTTTTTATGCGCTTGTCAAAATCATTGAGTTCTCCTATGTTGTATGTATTTCCGAGTGACAACATGGGATAATCATGTACGACTTGTTTAAAATCGTTAGAAATATCATTTCCCACGCGTTTTGAGGGAGAATTTTCATCTTCAAATTCCGGGAATTCTTTCTCAAGTTGTTCCAATTCTTTCATCATCATGTCATAATCATAATCTGATATAACAGCTTGTGAAAGAACGTAGTAATTATAGTTGTGTCGTCTTAATTCTTCTCTTAAATAAGTGATTTTCTGCAGTGCTTTTTCTTTATTCATTTTTCGGAATAGAATCTGATGATTGAATAATAATTTTTTTGCCGAAATCTATGGCTGAGAATCTTACGTAGCGTTTCGGATTATTTTTTATGTCAAGAAGTAAATCATCTAAATCGGAAGATGCTTTTTTAAGTTCATTGTATAGTTTTTCATCTTGAATTAATAATCCCAAAGAACCTTCACCTTTTTCAACTTTATTAAGAACCGTATTAAGTTTGAATATTGCCGTATCGGCATTGTGTATAATATTTACAAAACCGGAAGCAGAAAGTGAATCACTGATATCACCGAAATTGTTTAGAATTTTCTCGATATTTTCATTATTGTTTTTTAAGTTCGTTGTGATCGATTCTGCATTATCAATAATACGGGCAATTCGTGCTCTTTCTGAAGTCATTAATGTATCTAAAGTATTTGTCGTATGTTCCAAGTTTTTTAAAGTTATTTGAATGTGATCAAAACTTTGTTTGATATTGGAACGTGTTTTAGGATTAAAAACAGAACGAAAGGCAACAAGTAACGAATCTAATGTTCCGAGCATATTCTCGGTTTTTATTTTTAAGGGAAGAATTTGTTTATTAACTTCTTCCGATAAACTGTTTTCAACTTGAGAACATAAAGTGTCTCCCGATTTATAGAACGTTTTTGTATTCTTATTTAATAAAATTTTTAACCCCATTGTTCCCATAATATCCGTACTGGTTATCATTGCAATGGAACTGTCGGGGATCTTAATGCCTTTACGAATTTGAAATTCAACGATGAGTTTATTTAAATCTCCGTTAAGAAAATCAACTTTTGATACTTTCCCGATTTTAGTTCCGTTTAAAAATACATGATTCCCTTCAGAAAGTTCTTTTACGTCACTGTAAACTCCGTATAGTTTGATTTGATTTGATATCAAATCATTACTCCGAATATAATTTACACCCCAAATGGTAATAAAAATAATAATCGTAAACAGGATGCCGGTTCTGACGTATCGTTTTTGTTCTTTTGTCATTGTATGAGATTAATTATTAAGTATTTGCATGGCTTCTTTAAGAGTGATTAGTTTGCCGTTATTGATTGCTATTACATAAGCTTCAGGTATTTTTTTTTGAACTTCTTTTTGAAGCTTTGCTATTTCATTATAGGATTTCGTATTGCCGGTAAAATATCGATAATACCTGCCGTCTTCAATACATTCGACATTTTTAATACCTTTAAAATTCTCAGGATTTGTATCTATCTTTTTACTTGAAAATGAAAGTTGAACTTTAAATGTAATATCATTATTTGTATTAACTGTTTTATTTTGATGTTCGGTTTCGTATTTGTATTTTTTGACGGCACGGTATATGGCTGAAGCAATAATTGCTTGACCGTTTTCAGTATTTAAAAATTTTTCTTCAGTCGGATTTGTTATAAAACCGGTTTCAATTAAAATACTCGGCATCGAACAGTTCCACAGAACGACTAAACCGGCTTGTCTGACATCTCGATCGGATCTCTTTGCTTTTTCTTTAAATTCTTCTTGTACCAATTCAGCTAATCTGATACTTTTTTCAAGATAAGCATTTTGATATAATGAAAAAATAATATCGGATTCGGGAGAATTCGGGTCAAACCCTTCATATTTTGTTTGGTAATTATCTTCAATGAGAATAACCGAGTTTTCACGTTTTACAACATTTAATTGTTTGTCAGCTCGGTTTAATCCCATTATAAAAGTTGAAGTTCCGGTTACTGTTTTTTTTGTGCTGGCATTCACATGAATCGAAATAAATAAATCGGCATTATTGCGATTTGCTGTTTCGGAACGTTCATGAAGTTCAATAAACTTATCAGTTTTTCGCGTATAAATTACTTTGACGTCCGGTAAATTTTCTTCAATGTATTTTCCTAACTTTAAAGCAATTGCAAGAGTGATGTTTTTTTCTTTACTTATTGTCCCTGAAGCACCCGGATCTTTTCCTCCGTGTCCTGCATCAATAATAATAACATTAACTTTATCGTTCTTATTTTGGGCTGTTGATATTTGACAGAAAAAAAAGATTCCGACAACAAAAAGAAGTTTAAAGAGTTTATTCATTTTAAGTTTTTTTCAATTCTTTTAACAATAATTAATACAATGAGTTTCTAATAATTGTGTTAATATTTTAATTTTGCGTAAATTTACAACCTTTGATTCAAAACAAAAATAATATATTAATTGCAAATATTTCGGTTTTTTTCGTAAAGTATGTTTTTACGATACTGTTTTTAGTATCCGTAAGTTATTCCTTCTCACAGCAAGATTCTTTATTTCAGGATGATACAATAAAAAATAGTCTTTCAAAAGAGACTGTATCGATAAAAGATTCAGTTTCAGAAAATAGTAAAGATACCTTAAAAAATGATGCAATATCTCCCGACGCTGTTGATCAGGTAATCGATTATGCTTGTAATGATTCTATTTTGTTTTCTTTTACCGAAGAAAAAATGTTTTTATACGGAAGCGGTGATATTACGGCAAAAGATATGGATTTAAAATCATCCTATGTTGAAATCAGTACAAAAGGCAGTTATTTGTATTCTAAAACAGTATCAGACAGCATTGGTACAACTGAAATAAAACCTATTTTGAAACAAGATGACGAAACTTTTTCCGTCAGCAGCATTAAATATAATTTCAGAACAAAAAAAGCTCTTGTGAAAAATGTAAAAACTGAAATGGAACAAGGTTTTTTACACAGTAATGTTGCTAAAATGCAAACCAATAAAGAATTTCATATTAAAGACGGTAAATTTACGACCTGTGATTTAGATCATCCGCATTTTTATATAGAATTAACCAAAGCCAAAAAAATTCCCGATAAGCATGTTATTTCCGGACCCATGTATTTTGTGATTGCCGATATTCCGCTCTATATAATCGGTTTACCTTTCGGAATATTACCGAATCAAAAACACAATTCATCCGGTTTGATAATTCCGGAATACGGCGAAGAACGTGAAAGGGGGTTCTTCCTCCGAAACGGCGGGTATTTTTGGGCAATTAATGATTATATTAATGCTGCTGTTCTCGGAGATATATATTCTCGCGGAAGTTGGGGACTTACGGTAAAATCAAATTTTAAAAAATTATATAAATATTCCGGCAGCTTGGAAATGAAATATAATCTGATACGAACCGGAGAAGAAATATTGATTGATTCAAAAAAAACAAGTTCATTTTCAATTGTAGGAAGTTTTCAACAAGATGCAAAAGCAAATCCGAACGGAACCTTTTCAACTTCACTTAATTTCGGCCAAAATTTTCAATTATCTGCACAAAATTTAAATGATTTTACTGATAATACGAAATCTTCAAATATTTCTTACAGATGGTCAAAGCCCGGAAGTATTTTTAATTTCAGTGCAAATATCAGAGGAACTCAAAATACGAAGAATCACTCCGTAAATATTTTATTACCTGATTTATCTTTTAACATAAAAAGACAGATGCCGTTCAAAAGACTCGGTGTCGGAACAAATAAATGGTACCAAAAAATCGGCTATACTTTTAGTGTAAAAGCAAAAAATTCATTAACAACCGGTGATTCAACTTTGTTTCAAAAAGATGTCTTGTATAAAATGAAAAACGGTTTACAATATAACTTACCTGTCAGTACGTCTTTTTCTTTGTTAAATTATATTAATGTAAGTCCGTCATTAAATATTACGGGGCGTGCTTACACTAATTATATCAGACAAAATAATATTGTCTTAATCGAAAATAATGAAATCGTTTCTGCGATTAAAAATGATACCGTATACAAAACGACATTTCCGTTTGATTTTTCTTTTTCAATTCCAATGTCAACTAAAATATACGGTATTTTTAATATAAATAAAGGACGATTACAAGCAATACGCCATGTCATGTCTCCTTCCTTGTCATTTAGTTATCGACCGGATTTCAGCCGAGAATTTTGGGGGTATTACGGATTTGATAATACGGACAGTACATTTTATTCTTATTATAAGGGAAATTTATTTAACGGACCGCCGTCCGGAGAATCAGGTGCAATCAATTTTTCTTTAGGGAATAATTTTGAAATGAAATTAAAAAGTAAAAATGATACGGTTTCAGAATCGAAAAAAGTTAAATTATTGGATAATTTAAATATGGGGATTTCATACAATTTAGCTGCTGATTCAATTAATTTTTCAAATCTTTCAATTCGAGGGAATACCAGATTACTGAAAAATTTTTCCTTAACATTCGGTGCGGATTTTGATCCTTATGTCAGAGATTCGGCAGGTTTAAAAATAAATACGTTTGAATGGAATGAAAATCATCGTATTGTCAGATTTAATACCGGGCGTATCGGACTGTCGGGTTCTTTAAAACCGACTAAATCAAAAACGAAAGAAAACCAAATTCATTCGGATTTTTACTATTATCAACATCCGGAAATCCCTTATGCTGATTTTGATATTCCATGGAATTTAACCGCAAATTATAATTTGAATATTGTTAATAAATTTGATAGTCCCTCCCAACTTTATGTCAGAAATTTAACACAAACAGTTTCTTTAAGCGGTAATTTTTCCTTAACGGAAAATTGGAAAATCACGGCAAAAACAAATTATGACATTGCTGCTAAAAAGTTTTCATATGCACAATTTACGGTTTATCGTGATTTGCATTGTTGGGAAATGAGTTTTAATGTCATTCCTTTCGGAACATTAAGAAGTTATTCCTTTCGAATCAATATAAAATCTTCGGTATTCAAGGGTGTTGAATACAATAAACGAAAAGAATGGAATAAAAGTAAACTTTATTAAAATGCCGTAAGTATTTAATTATTCCTGTTGGGAATAAGTATGGACACTGTTTTTTGCAGAAGGCATATAATTTACACCAAACCAGGCAGATAACAAAAACACAAAAGAGATACTTAGTATCCATAAATGTAATTTTGTACGATTTTTATGATGTGTTCTGATATGAATGTAAATAAGATACACCAACAATGTTAATAATGCCCATGTTTCCTTCGGATCCCAAGTCCAATAATTCCCCCATGCTTCTTTAGCCCAAAGCGCACCGAATGTAATTCCCAATGTTAAAAAGGCAAATCCGATATATACAATATCGTCTGCCATTTTTAAAATTTTATGATTGTCTTCATTCTTTTCATCAGACAAAATATCAATAATAAAAAAAATCGGATAAAAAATTATTGAGATTATTTTGCCGAATACATTCAGATTCGGATAAGATTTAATAAGACCTTTAATAGAAACTAACCAAGAAACTCCCAAAACGGCATATGATAAAATATAAACAATGACATGAGGAACAAACCAATAACTTTGTAATGCCGGCATTAAGGTTTTATTATAAGTCTCGGGATGAGCTAAATTTACAAATATAAATACCAAAGCCATTAAATTCGTGAAAGCCAAAAACCAAAAATATTTCCAGCGGTTAAAAGTTATAATTCCTAATAAAATTAAGAAAACAGAATACCATAATCTTGTTTCTCCTTTTGTTCTAAGAGGAGGGCGTTCAAGATGTATCCAAAGCCCTGTAATAAAAATTATAAAAATAATTAATGCTGTAATTGTCAGTAAATTAGCTAAAGTAACCTTAAGTTTCCTTTTTATCGGGAAAAATAATAGACCAAAAGCTAAAATAAGTAATGCGGAAGCTGAATATGCTGCTAAAGGAAAATTTGTCCAGTTCATTTTATTGATTTTTTTCGTTTAAATTATTATTTTTTTCTTCTTCCTCTTCTTTTTTTGAGCTAAAACTTCCTATCCAAAAAATGTAAAATGCTCCGGCGATTAACAGAAAAATTCCGCTGTAAACAACCGGAAGCCACGGATCTTTTCCGGCTTCAATAAGACTGTAGTTCGACCATTTTCCCATTTGTTCGTTATAACTTGTTTGATACAGTTTCCATCCTTCAACCACTTTAGGGCTGTTAACTTTCAATGAAAATTCTTCGGTATTTTCGCCCGGCAGAAAAGCTTTAACATGAGAACTGAATTCTTTTGCTTCGGGTTGCAACATTGCAAAATAATAGTTGTTGTTTACATCAATATTTTTGCGAGACCAGGCAAAATTTCCGCAAGTCATCCATCCGCTTTTAATAATTGAATCATTTTTATCATAAACCTCAACTTCGGCTGCCGGAAGGGAAGCAAAAGCATTGGTTGAAGTAAATTCCTGATACAAACTGTCAGAAGGATAGGCATATTTATAAAAAGTTTTAATCTTTATTTTCCAATCTAAGAATTTTTCTTCGTCATTTTTATGAATGATGAAGTGTTGATTGCTTTCGGGCATCAGCAAATTATTTGTCTTTTTTTCAACCAATACAATTTTCGGATTATATTCGGAAATATCAAATTTCACCAATTGCAGCTTAAAGGGTAATTTATATTGTTTATCAGAAAAAAAATCTTTTACAATATTGGTCGGTGCCGCATCATTATTTAACACAAAATACGTTCGTTTTGCATCGGAACTTCCGGCGACACCTGCTAAAATAATGATGTATAAACCTAAATGACTCAATAAAGTTCCGAGTCTTTTGAATTTAAACGGATAAGCAATTTTTACGGTTGCAAAACCCAGAGAAGTTAAGAAAAACAAATAGGAAAGGCCTAATAACCAACTTGTTGAAAGATGTTTAAATCCGATATCAAACCAAAAATTATTTTTCAATATGACACCCGGATCGGTTTGAGGAATTATTCCCAACAAAGCAGAAGTTACGGCAAAAAGAACCGTAGATGTGACTGCAGCAGGAATGCTTGAAAGCCATTTTATAATTTTCTGTTCTCTTTCAAATTTATACAAAACAATAATTAGCAATGAATAACTAATTGAAATTGATAAGTTTAAAGGAAATTCCGGAAAATTAATCGGGTTTTTCGTGATGAACCCTACTATTATTCCTAATAGAATTAACAGTCCTGATATTACAAAACCCTCTTTATATTGCCATGTACCGTGAAATAATTTTCTTTTCAATTTTTCTTTTTCCACTACGTTTCTTTTTTTTGCAAAGATAAAAAAACATACTAAAAAGTCTTTTATTATTGAAAACATATTATTTTTATTTCAATAATTCTCGATTATTATTAATTTATTTGACGAATTACAGTTAAAATATTATTTTCGCAGATTGAAATTAATTATGTTCTGAATAAATGTTTTTATTATAAAATTAAGTGCTCATGTCTGATAAACCTGTTAATCCGATTGAAAATAATTCTGAATCAGTAAATGATAAAAATGAATTGTCAACTGCTGACAAAATTCATCAAAAAATTCATGATTTAAAGAATAATTCTAAAGATGAAAAATCTGAGATACCTGTTCCGCTTGAAGAGGGTGAAGTTTCTGATAATATTGATGATATTGAAACAATAAAAGAACCTTCCGAAGAGAATTCCGGTGACAATGAAACTGAAGAAATTCAGGAAGAAAATTCTGAAACAAAGGAAGATACAATTCCGGTTATCGATAAAAAATTAGTGATACCTAAAGAAATTCCGGAAGAAAAAGAAGTTGTTACAGAGGACTATTCTCTTTATTCAAAAGAAGAATTAAGTGAAAAATTGAATGATTTATTGAAAACAGATTATAAAGCATCTTTTGAAAAAGCAATTCGGAAAATAAAAGAATCATATAATAAACTTACCGAACAAGATACACAAGAAAAGAAAGCTTCATTTATTGATGACGGAGGAAAAGAAGAAGATTTTGAACCTGTTAAAGATGAAACGGATATTAAATTTAAAGAATTATATCAACGATTTCTTGATAAAAAAGAAACTTTTGAAATAAGATTAAATGAAGAAAAAAAGAAAAATCTTGAATTAAAATATCAAGTAATTGAAGAAATAAAAGAACTTGTTAATAAACCTGAAACTTTTACCAAAACATTTAATAAATTCAAAAACCTGCAAAAAAAATGGAATGAAATCGGTTTAGTGCCTAAAAATGATGTCAAAGCATTATTTGATGAATACAATAAAAATATTCAAAAATTTTATGAATATGTTGAAGTAAATAAAGAACTCAGAGACTTAGATTTTAAGAAAAATTATGAAATAAAAATTTCTTTATGTGAGAAAGCCGAGGAATTACTGTTGGAAACGAATTCGAACAAAGCTAAAAAGGAGCTTCAAATGCTTCATAAAAAATGGAAAGAAACAGGAGCCGTTTCGAACGAAGTTCGTGATGAATTATGGTCAAGATTTCAGAATACAACAATAAAAATTAATGAAAGATACAGCGGATATCTTGAAGAAATTAAAGAACAACAAGAAAAAAACCTGGAATCGAAACAGTTTTTAGTTGAAAAAGCTGAAGAGTTGGCCGGTAAAGAATATGAAACACATATTGAATGGAAAAATGCTTCAGATAAGGTAATTGAAATTCAAAAACTTTGGAAGAAAATCGGTTATGTTCCGAAAGAATTTAATAATAAAATTTATTCTCAATTTAAAATTGCTTGTGATACTTTTTTTGAACGTATTCGTAAATATTATGAAGAAACAGAAAAAGATCGTGAAGATAATTATCAAAAGAAATTAGATTTATGCACCCGTGCTGAAAGTCTTCAGGATTCAACTGAGTGGGTGAAAACAGCAGATATTTATAAACATATTCAGGAAGAATGGAAAAAAATAGGTCCCGTTCCGAAAAAGAAATCCGATGAAATCTGGAAACGATTCAGAAAAGCTTGTAATAATTTCTTCGACAGAAAAAAAGAATATTATAAAAACAGAAAAGCAAACGAAAAAGAAAATTTCATTAAAAAACAAGAAATTATTGAGAAAATAAAAAATTATGAACTCTCAAAAGATCAAAATGAAAGTTTAAAACATTTGAAAGAATTTCAAAATGAATTCATTTCAATAGGATATGTTCCTTTTGAACATAAAGATGAGATTTATGAGCAATTTCATTCTGCCGTAAATACTCAATATGAAAAACTGAATATCAGCAAAGAGAAATTAGAAGAGATAAAATTTTCGGAAAATATTAAAGCTTTAAAGCAATCACCGGATTCTGATTTTTTAATTCAGAAAGAAATGGGTAAAGTTCAAAATCAAATTGATAAACTTAATGATGATATTAAAGTTTGGGAAAATAATATCGGTTTCTTTTCAAGTTCTTCTAAATCAGAATCTTTATTGAAGAATGTTATTGAAAAAATTGACAAAGCAAAAGCCAAGGTTGTCTCATTGAAAAATAAGATGATTGAATTGGAAAAAACACAAGAATAAAGGAAATCTTTTGAAAAATACGAAATATATATTTATTACGGGCGGTGTAACTTCTTCTTTGGGTAAAGGAATTATATCTTCTTCATTAGCAAAACTTCTTCAGGAACGCGGATATTCGGTTACAATTCAAAAATTGGATCCTTATATTAATATTGATCCGGGAACTTTAAATCCGTACGAACACGGTGAATGTTACGTAACAAACGACGGTGCCGAAACTGATTTGGACTTGGGACATTACGAACGTTTTACGGATATAACAACATCTCAGGCAAA
>JANTGL010000004.1 GCA_024762915.1 Bacteroidales bacterium
CGAAACTCATATTCCAAATCTGCCAAAAACTTAATTTTGGTTTTGTTTTCATTGTTGAAATTTATGTATAACAACTTAAACCGAAAGAATATTCGGTCTGTATAAAAAATCGGAAAGAAATAATATGTGTTTTAAACTGCTGTACAAATATATGTGACAATTACGAAAAAAACAAATTGTCGTTTATTTATTGAAGTTTAAGTTTATAGGTATAGCTGGAAAAACTATCAATTCAAACGATTGCATAAAATTTACAGATGTCTTGTAGAATTTCTGATAATCAGTTTTGTGGGAAGGATTTTTGTTAAAACCTCGTGAGTTTCATTTTCAATCTTATTTATTAGTATCTCAGCTGCCGTATAACCCATTAAATGGCCGTTTTGTTCAACAGTAGACAATGAAGGCGAAGTAATTTTAGAAATAGCACCATTGGTAAAACCGAATACGGATATTTCTTCCGGAATTTTTATTTTGAGTTCATTTAAAGCACTCATTGCACCGGCTGCCGTCATATCATTTACGGTAAATAATCCGTCTGGTAATTTATTCTCTTTGTGAAGTTTAAATATCATTTTACGACCTTCTTCAAAACTATCGGCTTTAATAATTAAGTCTTCATTAAACGGAAAATGATTCTTTTTTAAAGCATCTGCAAATCCCCACATTCGTTTGGAAGTGATTTTTAAATTTTCGGGGCCCGAAAAATGAAGTAAATTCCTACATCCGGTTTTTATTAAATATTCGGTAGCTTCATAAGCCGCTTTATAATCATCAATTACGACTTTATCTGTTTTTATTCCGTGACAGGTTCTGTCAAAAAATACGATGGGAGTTCCTGTTCCGAGGACATTTCTGAAATGATCAAAATTTTCGGTGTCTTTTGTTCTGGAGACAATCATTCCGTCCACTCTGCCTGAGAGCAATGTTCTGCAATTTGAAATTTCTTTTTCCGGATTTTCATTTGATTGCGTAATAATAATATTATAAGCTTTTTCGCCCGCATATTCTTCAATTCCGCTGATGACTGTTGAGAAAAAATGATGTACAATTTGCGGAACAATAATGCCGATAATATGACTTTTATTGCTTTGCAGACTTAAAGCAATAGCATTTGGTTTGTATTTTAATTCTTCAGCGAGCTCTTTTACTTTTTTTTTAGTCTCAAAACTGATATCCGGATGATCTTTTAATGCTCTGGATACCGTAGATGCAGAAATTCCGAGAATTTTTGCAATATCTTTTATGGTAACTTGGTGACTTTTCATCAGACCTCTAAAATAGAAATATTTTTTGATATTATGAATTAATTTTGTAAATTATTAACTTATAAAACATGTTATATAAATATCGCAATCGTTTGCGAATTCGTTTGCATTAAGATAATGAATTAATTGTGTTGTGTGTTAAGTAAATGTTAATTAATTTTAGAAACTGAAAGTTAATAATATGTGTTTTTGTATTATTATAAAAAATAAACTGCATTTTAAATATTAATTTTAATTAAATTTTAACGCAATGAAATTAAAAAAATTAGTTATTACAAAATTACTACCTGCAATGATTTTTGTTCTGGTCGGATTTACGACTTTTGGACAAAAAACAATTACGGGTACGGTAACCGATACGGATGGCGGAGCCATTCCCGGAGTAAGTGTTCTCTTAAAAGGAACAACAACGGGTACAATGACCGATGCTCAAGGTAAATATTCTGTTTCAGTTCCTAATGAAGCAACAACTTTGGTTTTTTCATACATCGGTATGAAAACTCAAGAAAAACCGATTGAAGGTAATGTTGTGGACTGTATTCTGTCTTATGATGATTCGGAATTGGCTGAAGTTGTAGTCATCGGATACGGTGAAGTCAAAAAAGAAGATGCGACGGGTTCAATTCAATCTGTATCGTCGGATGATTTTAACGAAGGAAACATTACATCAGCTCAAGATTTATTAACGGGTAAAGTTTCGGGTGTCGTTATTACATCTTCAGGCGGACAACCCGGAGGTGCGGCTACAATACGTATCAGAGGCGGTTCTTCCTTAAATGCCAGTAATGATCCTTTATTTGTTGTTGACGGTATTCCGATTGATAACGGCGGTATCGGCGGTATGGCAAACCCTTTATCTACAATTAATCCGAATGATATTGAATCATTTACGGTTTTAAAAGATGCCTCAGCTACGGCTATATACGGTTCTCGTGCATCTAACGGTGTGATTATTATTACGACAAAAAAAGGACATGCAGGAGCAATGAAAATTGCTTATAACGGAAATGTTTCGATGGGAGTTCCGGCAAAATTGTTAAGTGTTTTGTCCGGTGATGAATACCGAACATTATTGCAACAAAAAGTTGATGAAGGTATTGTTTCGGATGTTGCATTGACTAAAACAGGTGATGCAAATACGGATTGGCAAAACGAAATTTATCAAAATGCACTGTCGCATGATCAGAATGTCAGTTTATCCGGATCTTATAAATTTCTTCCTTATCGTCTTTCACTGGGCTATACCGATCAAAACGGTTTGTTAAAATATTCGGATATGAAACGTTCAACAATCGATTTAACATTAAGTCCGGAATTATTAAATAATACTTTAAAACTTTATTTAAACGGAAAAGCGGCTTTTACGGATAATAATTTTTCAAATACCGGTGCCATCGGAGCAGCTGTGCAATTTGATCCGACTCAACCCGTCATGAACGGTAATACGGCATACGGAGGATATACAGCTTGGATTGAGTCCAGCGATGCAGATCAATTAAACGGTGCTCCTAATAATATTGCAACACAAAATCCTGTTGCATTATTGGAATTTACGGATAATACTTCAAAATCTCAACGGTATTTCGGAAATGCAAAAGCCGAATACATTTTGCCGTTTATGCCGGAATTAAAAGTGGTTGTAAAAGGGGCTTATGATTATTATAGTTCTGAAGGTCATAATAATACTGATCCCAGAGCTTCATGGAGTTATCGAGAACCTGAAAATAATATTCAAATATATGATCATATGCGATATACAAGTTTGTTTGATTCTTATTTGAATTATAATAAAGATTTCGGAACAATACATAAAGTCGATTTTACGGCAGGTTACTCTTGGGAACATCATTACTACGGAAATACAAATATTAATCATATACTGGATGCTTCTGACAGTTTAGTTGCTGTGGGAACACATCATCCGAAAAGTGAGTATTTTCTGGCATCTGTATTCGGAAGATTAAATTATACTTTATTAAATAAGTATTTATTTACGGCAACCGTTCGTTATGACGGTTCTTCAAGATTTTCTTTGAAAAACAGATACGGATTATTTCCGTCAGCAGCATTTGCATGGAAAATAAATAAGGAAAATTTCTTAAAAGATGTAAGCGTAATATCAAATCTTAAATTAAGATTGGGATGGGGTAAAACAGGACAACAAGATATCGGACCTTTATATCCTTATATTCCGACCTATGTTTTAAGCCAACCCGGTGCGTATTATCAATTCGGGAATACATTCTATCCCACATTGAGACCGGATCCGTATGATCCTTCAATTAAATGGGAAGAAACAGTGACTGAAAATATCGGTTTGGATTTCGGATTTATTGGGGAAAAAATAACAGGTTCCGTTGATGTTTATAAACGCATCACAAATGATTTATTAAATAGAATTCCTATTGCAGCAGGAACAAATTTTTCAAATTTTTTAACAACGAATGTAGGCTCACTTGAAAATTCGGGTATTGAAGCAAATTTAACGGTAAGGCCGATTTCAAAGAAAGATATGAGTTTGGAAGTTTCAGGAAACTTTACATATAATGTAAATAAAATTACCAAACTGACATTGGTTGATGATACAACATTTGTAGGCTACAATACAGGCGGAATATCCGGAGGAGTAGGTAATACAGTTCAAATAAATTCTGTTAATTATCCTTCATATACGTTTTTATTATTTCAACAAGTGTATGATGCTAACGGAATGCCGATTGAAGGACTTTATACCGATAAAACCGGAAACGGCGGGGAAGTTTCAAGTGATAATTTAAACAAATATTATTTACAAAATCCTGTACCGCAATTTTTAATGGGTTTATCTTCTCGATTTACATACAAACAATTTGATGTCGCATTTTCAGGACGTATTAATATCGGTAATTATGTGTATAACAACAATGCATCAAGTATGGCATTGTATCAAAATTTATACAATCAATCGGGTTATACGTCTAATATCTTAAGTGATGTCAGTAAATCGAATTTCAGAACGGCTCAATATTGGTCTGATTTCTATCTGGAAAATGCGTCATATTTCCGTATGGATTTTATAACCTTGGGATATAATTTTGAGAAACTCGTATCTGAAAAATTATCGGGAAGAGTAAGTTTTACGGTTCAAAATGCGTTTGTTATTACGAAATATTCCGGTATTGATCCGGAGATCAGCGGCGGAATTGATAATAATATTTTTCCGAGACCGAGAACGTATTTACTTGGTTTAAATCTTAACTTTTAATTTAATTAAAAATAATTAAAATGAAACATAATAAAATTTTATATTTATTAACAACGGTGATGGTTTTGTTTTTGACATCTTGTTTTAAAAGCTTGAATGTAGAACCCATCGACCCGGAAGTTAGTACGGCTAACAATGTTTTTGACAGTCCTGAAGCTTATACACAAGCTTTGGCTAAAATTTATGCCAGTTATGCACTCAGCGGTCAAACCGGCGGTGGGGGCGGAAATCCTGATATTTCAGGAATTGATGAAGGCTTCGGAAATTATCTCAGACAATTATGGGGCTTACAAGAATTATCAACCGATGAAGCCATTATTGCATGGGACGATGCAACGATTAAGAATTTCCATTGGCAAACATGGGCACCGAATGATGTGTTTCTTACAGCTTTGTATTCTCGTATTTTTTATTCTATTACGATAAGTAACGAATTTATAAGAAATGCTGATGAAGCAATGAAAACAGCTGACGGAACATTCTTAGCGGATTTGAAAAATTATAAAGCGGAAGCACGTTTTTTAAGAGCATTCTCATATTACCATGCGATAGATATGTTCGGAAATGTACCTTTTGTAACCGAAGAAGATCTTCCGGGTGCATTCTTTCCGGAACAAATCAGTCGAGCGGATTTATTTAATTATATAGAATCCGAATTAAAAGCCATTGAACCGGATTTGGGTACTCCCGGATTTGAATACGGAAGAGCCGATCAGGGAGCCGATTGGATGCTTTTATCCGAACTTTATTTAAATGCTGAAGTTTATACCGGAACACCTCGTTATTCAGATGCTTTGACATATGTAAATAAAGTTTTTAATGCCGGTTATTCACTTGATGATAATTATGCCGATGTTTTTTGTGCCGATAATAATACCAGTCCCGAAATGATTTTTCCGATTTGTTTTGACGGTCAAAATACGCAACAATACGGCGGGATGACATTTGTACTTCATGCTTCCAACGGAGGCGGAATGCCTTTAAACGGAATTGACGGCGGATGGGGCGGTATTCGTACCATTCAAAATTTTGTTACCGGTTATTTCGGAGCAACAGAATCTGATTTTTCACCAAATAATCCTGAAGATTCTACTATCGCCGATAAAAGAGGAATGTTTTTCTTTAATACGGACGAAGGTTGGCAATGGGATATTGATAATGTAGGAACCTTTACCGAAGGCATCGGTGTTACAAAATTTAAAAACGTTTCGCATGACGGAAGTCCTGCACCGAATGCTCATTCAACCTTTGTAAGTACGGATTTTCCGGTTTATCGCTTAGCAGAGGCTTATTTAATTTATGCCGAATGTGTCATAAGAGGCGGCGGCGGAGATATGGGAACTGCTGTCGGATATATTAATGAATTACGACAACGTGCATACGGTGATAATTCCGGTGATATTACTTCAGGAGAATTAACCTTAGATTTTATCCTTGCGGAAAGAGCTCGAGAATTATACTGGGAAGCACACAGAAGAACAGATTTAATTCGTTTCGGTAAATTTACCGGCGGCGATTATGTGTGGGAATGGAAAGGAAACGTTCAAGCAGGTACTGCTACTGACTCATACAGAGATTTGTATCCGATACCTTCTAATGATATTAATGCAAATCCTCATTTAACACAAAATTCGGGTTATTAATCTTTAAACTTTAAAAAAATGAATAAAAAAATAATTATTTCGATACTGGTTTCATTTTTTGTCATGATTTTTTATTCGTGCGAAAAACAAGCCGGACCTGTACTTGAAATTGTAAAAACTGCTTCTGTTACAGAACCTACATCCGGTGGTACTTATGTGCTTTCAAATGCTGATGCAGACAATGTATTTGCAAATTTCAAATGGACAGCTGCTGAATATAATGTTGCTATATCTGTTTCATACAGCTTAGAGGTTGATTTAAAATCTGATAATTTTGCAAATCCGGTTGTTCTGGGAACAACGGATGCCGATTCGTTAGAAATAACGGTTTTTGATTTTAATAAAATTTTGACAAATACTTTGGGTCTTGAAGAAAATGTTGCAGCTGATATTTCAATCAGAGTAGGTTCCTACGGAGCTGATTCCGAAAAAGCATATTCTGAGGCAATTGATATGAACGTAACACCGTATGCTCCGCCTAATGCTCCTGATTCACTTTTTGTTATATCGGGAGGGGTTGTAATTGCAAAAATTCTTCCGGTGGATGAAGACGGAAATTATGAAGGATATGCTTGGTTACCGACTGCTGATTTAACGTTTATTATTGCGGAAGACCGTGACGGAACAGTTTATTACGGAGATAATGAACCTGATGACGTACTTGATTTAAGCGGAAGTGATATTGTTGTGCCTGCTGAAGGACATTATAAAATAAATATAAATACGTTTGATATGTCTTATACGGCAATTGCACAAGCTTGGGGTATTATAGGTAGTGCCGTTGATCCGTATGATTGGTCTGTTGATGTTGATATGGCTTATCTTGTTTCTGAAGGAGTTTGGCAAATCAGTACGGATACGCTTGCAAATCCTATCATTACAGGCGAATTTAAATTCCGTCCCAATGATTCTTGGGATCCGTTAAATTACGGAGACGGTGATGACGGAAGTCATCCTGAATACGGTGCTCCAAACGGAATTCCAAACGAATATGGTGCAAATATTGCGATTAGTGCAGGTAATTATAAAATCACTTTGGATTTAAGAGAATATCCTTATTCATATACGGTTATGCCTATAGCAAAATAGTTTTTAATTAAACAATTTTATTAAGCCGACTCTTCAGAGTCGGCTTTTTATTTTACGGCTTTTAAATTTATTTTTTATTATTAAATAATCTGTGTTAATTTTGTAGATTGCAAATTTGTAACATGGGAAATACTGAAAATGAAATATCAAGATTAAAAGAATTAATTGAAAAACTTATTTCATCTCATGAAAATAAAACAAATGTATTGAATGAACTGAAACAAAAAAACAATCAACTTGAAACAGAAAATAAAACTTATAAACTGAAACTAAAAGAAACGGAAGAAAAAACAGAAATTTTAAAAACAGCTAAAACAATCAGTTTATCTGAAGAAGATAAAACAGCAGTTAAAGAAAAAATAAATAAAATTGTAAGAGAAATCGATAAAAGTATCGGCTTATTAAATGAATAATATTTGAAGCATGGATGATAAATTATCTATAAAAATTAATATCGGGAATAAATATTATCCTATGCGAATAAACAGGGGTGAAGAGGAAATAATCAGAAGATCGGCAAAGATAATTAACGATAAATTAACACAATATCAAAATAAATATGCCGAAAGAGACCCTTTTGATTTATTGGCAATGACATCCTTGCAATATGTAAAGCAATTTTTAGAATGTAATTCTAAAAATGATGTTTCTTCATTAAATGAAGAATTAAAACAAATTAATGAAGAACTGGAACACTTTATCGAACAAAATAAATAAGTTATTTTCTTGCATTTTAATAATAAATGTTGTATCTTTGATATAAATAATAAAGGCATAAACGGCCCGTATATTTCTCAAAACTGTTTGTTAAGCTCAACACTAACAAATTGGAGTTAATGTTTATTTTTACGGAAGGCAGGTCGCAATTTTGATTTATCAAAATCCGAAATTTTCGGCGGTGAAAGTTTGAACTAAAAGGCAACTCCATAAATGCTCATTAAGGAGCTTTTTTTTAAATATTTGAGAGATTACGGGCTTTTTATTAATATAAAAATGTAAAATACAATGAATGAGATAATTATAATAGTCGGAGTACTTGGTTCAGCTCTCGGATTTTTTGCAGGTTACTTTTTGAAATTAAAAGCAATGCATAAAAAAGCTTCTGAAATTATTAAAGAAGCAGAAACCGAGGCAGAAGTCATAAAAAAAGAGAAAATTCTGCAAGCAAAGGAGAAATTTTTGCAATTGAAAGAAATGCATGAAAATGCAATCAGTGAAAAAAATACCAAAATCGCAGAAACCGAAAATCGTGTAAAACAAAAAGAAAACAGTTTAAATATTCGAAAAGAAGAATTCAAAAGTAAATTAAAGGAATTTGAAATTTCAAAACAAGAAGTAGGTGCTGTCAGAGAAAATTTGACAAAACAACTTGAAATTGTAGAGAAAAAGAATGAAGAACTGGAAAAATTAAGAAGACAGCATATTGAACAATTAGAAAATATTTCCGGTTTGTCGGTTGATGAAGCTAAATCAGAATTAATAAAATCATTAAAAGCCGAAGCTAAAACGGAAGCGATGGCACATATCAATGATATCATCGAAGAAGCAAAATTGACGGCGAATAAAGAAGCTAAAAAAATTATCGTAAAAACCATTCAACGAATCGGAACGGAATCGGCAATTGAAAATGCCGTAACTGTTTTTCATATTGACAGTGATGATATGAAAGGCCGAATTATCGGAAGAGAAGGTCGAAACATCAGAGCTCTTGAAGCTGCAACGGGTATTGAAATTATTGTTGATGATACACCCGAGTCAATTGTACTTTCAAGTTTTGATCCTATCCGCAGAGAAGTTGCAAGACTCGCTCTTCATCAGTTAGTTACGGACGGACGTATTCATCCGGCAAGAATTGAAGAAGTGGTCAGCAGAACGAGAGAACAATTGGAAGAAGAAATTTTAGAAACCGGAAAGAAAACTGCAATTGACCTTGGTATTCATGGTTTACACAGAGAAATTCTCCGATTGGTCGGAAAAATGAAATACCGTTCGTCTTACGGACAAAATTTATTACAACATTCCAGAGAAGTTGCAAAATTATGTGCTGTAATGGCTTCTGAATTAGGACTTAATGTTAAGCTTGCAAAACGAGCCGGCTTATTACACGACATCGGAAAAGTTCCGGATGAAGAAATTGAAATACCGCATGCAATCTACGGAATGAAATTAGCCGAACGCTATAAAGAAAAGCCCGAAGTTGTTAATGCCATCGGCGCACATCATGATGAAGTTGAAATGACAAGTTTAATATCGCCTTTGGTACAAGTTTGTGATGCCATTTCGGGCGCAAGACCCGGTGCTCGCCGAGAAGTTGCAGAATCGTATATTAAACGTATTAAAAAACTTGAAAGTTTGGCTGCAGAAGAACGCGGAGTTGTTAAGACATATGCTATTCAAGCAGGAAGAGAATTAAGAGTGATCGTAGGAAGTGATAAAGTAACAGATAAGGAAATTGAAGAATTATCGTTTAACATTGCTAAAAAGATTGAAGAAGAAATGACTTATCCCGGTCAAGTAAAAATTACGGTTATTCGTGAAGTTCGTGCCGTAAATTATGCAAAATAATATACCGAGAGACGTATTGAATTCGTCTCGCTTATTTTAAAATTTTTAATTTAGAATGGAAAAAATACAAATGGTTGACCTGAAAGGTCAGTATCTTAAAATTAAAAATGAAGTAAATGATTCGATAGCGGAAGTTATTGAATCATCTGCTTTTATTAACGGACCGAAAGTAAAACAGTTTCAACACAATCTGGAAAATTATCTTTCCGTAAAACATGTGATTCCATGCGGTAACGGAACCGATGCACTGCAAATAGCTTTAATGGCATTAGGTTTAAAACCGGGTGATGAAGTCATTACGGCAAATTTTACATTTATTGCGACGGTTGAGGTTGTTGCATTGCTGGGGCTGAAATTGAAATTGGTTGATGTTGACCCCGATACGTTTAATCTCAATATTAAACAAGTTGAAGAAGCATTAACACCGGCTACAAAAGCAATTGTTCCTGTTCATGTCTTCGGGCAAGGTGCAAATATGGAGGAAATAATGCGGATTGCTGACGAGAAAAATCTTTTTGTTATTGAAGATACAGCTCAAGCTATCGGTGCAGATTATACGTTTGATAACGGAACAAAAAAGAAACTCGGAACAATCGGAACCGTTGGTTGTACTTCTTTTTTCCCTTCAAAGAATTTAGGATGCTACGGAGACGGAGGTGCTTTATATACTAATGATGATGTACTTGCCGAGAAAATTCGTCAAATTGCAAATCACGGCTCAAAAGTGAAATATTTTCATGATGAAATCGGCGTAAATTCAAGATTAGATTCAATTCAAGCTGCAGTTTTAAATGTAAAACTCAATTATTTGGATGATTACATTGCTGCTCGTCAAAAAGCTGCCGATTATTATGATGCTGCTTTCAAAAATCATCCGAATATTACAATTCCGATCAGAAATAAACAAACAACACATGTTTTTCACCAATATACAATTAAAGTGAAAAATATTGACAGAGACGGCTTAAAAGAATTTTTGAATGAGAATGATATTCCTGCAATGATTTATTATCCGTATCCTTTGCATCTTCAAAATGCGTATAAGTATTTGGGATATAAAGAGAATGATTTTCCGGTAACCGAAGAATTATCAAAAGTTGTTTTATCTTTGCCGATGCATACCGAATTATCGGAAGATCAACTTAAATTTATTACTGATAAAGTTTTAGAATATGCCGGAAAATAAAAACTATTTTGCTCACGAAACAGCAGTAATTGATGCTAATTGCGAAATTGGAGAAGGTACAAAAATTTGGCATTTTTCGCATATTATGTCAAATTGCAAAATAGGAGAGAAGTGTAATATCGGTCAAAATGTTGTTGTTTCGCCGGATGTTATTCTCGGTAAAAATGTAAAAATTCAAAATAATGTTTCCATTTATACCGGTGTGATTTGTGAAGATGATGTTTTTCTCGGTCCTTCGATGGTATTTACGAATGTTACAAATCCGAGAAGTGCCGTGATTCGCAAAGGAGAATATGAAACAACAATTGTAAAACAAGGCGCATCAATCGGTGCAAATGCAACCATTGTTTGCGGACATAATATCGGACAATTTGCTTTTATCGGTGCCGGTGCCGTAGTAACGAAAGAAGTTAAAGATTATGCTTTGGTCGTCGGAAATCCGGCAAAACAAATCGGGTGGATGAGCGAATACGGACATCGTTTAAATTTTAATGAAGACGGTATTGCCGTTTGCCCGGAAAGTGATGAAAAATATAAACTTGAAAATAATAAGGTTTTTAAATTAACAATGTAAAATTGATAATTGACAATGTCAAATGAAAGATAACCTTATTAAAATAAAGAGTTTTGATTTTGCTTTAAGAATTATTAAATTGTATAAATATATTACAGAAGAAAAAAGAGAATATATTTTAAGTAAGCAATTACTGCGTTCAGGTACATCAATCGGTGCAAATATCAGAGAGGCTGAACATGCAGAAAGTAAAGCTGATTTTATACATAAATTATCAATATCATTAAAAGAAGCAAATGAAACAGAATACTGGTTGGAATTACTTTTTAAATCAAAATTTATTACTGATAATGAATTTGAATCTATTTCAAAAGATATAAGTGAGATATTAAAATTATTAATATCAATTATAAAAACAAGTAAAAAAAATATGAGATAATATCAATTGTTAATTGTTAATTATCATTTGTTAATTAAATAAATTATGAAAAATTTTGCCTTAATAGGAGCTGCCGGATATATAGCCGTCAGACACATGCAAGCCATAAAAGAAACACAAAATAATTTAATTGCCGCACTCGACAAATTTGACAGTGTCGGTATTATCGACAGCTATTTTCCCGAAGCTGATTTTTTTACCGAATTTGAACGTTTCGACAGACATATAGACAAATTACGTCATAACGAAAATAAACAAATTGATTATGTAAGTATTTGTACCCCAAATTATTTACACGATTCTCATATTCGTTTTGCTTTAAAACAACAAGCCGAAGCCATTTGTGAAAAACCGTTGGTACTAAATCCTTGGAACGTGGATGCCCTTCAGGAAGTAGAAAAAGAAACCGGTAAGAAAATTAATAATATTTTGCAGTTACGACTTCATCCGAGTATTATTAAATTGAAAAATGAAGTTGAGAATGCACCGAAAGATAAAGTTTTTGACATTGATTTAACCTATTTAACTTCACGCGGACGTTGGTACTTTATAAGTTGGAAAGGTGATATGCAGAAATCCGGCGGTGTTGCAACAAATATCGGCGTACATTTTTTTGATATGTTGTCATGGATTTTCGGAGAAGTACAAGAAAATATTGTTCATGTTTCCGAAGAATCAACAGCTGCCGGTTTTTTAAAATTAAAACGTGCGAACGTACGTTGGTTTTTGAGTGTTGATTACAACAATATTCCCGAAGACGTAAAAAAGAAAGGACAAAGAACCTATCGTTCGATTACCGTTGACGGAAAAGAAATTGAATTCAGCGGCGGATTTACCGATTTACATACCGTAAGTTATCAAGAAATTCTTAAAGGTAAAGGTTTCGGTTTGGAGGCTGTTCGTTCAACAATTCAAACGGTTTATAATATTCGAAATGCTTCACCGATCGGATTAAAAGGAAATTACCACCCTTTATTAAAGAAATAATAATAATTAAAAAAGAAACAAAATATTCAAATTAAAACATTTAATTGAGAAAAAATGTATAATAAATTAATCAGAGATAAAGCAACCATTTCCGTTATAGGATTAGGGTATGTCGGTTTGCCGATAGCCCTTGAGTTTTCAAAAATTATTAAAGTAATCGGATTTGATATCAATGCCGAACGTGTTGACATGATGAAAAATCACATTGATCCCAGTAAAGAATTGTCATCGGAAGATTTTGAAGGAACAAATATTGAATTTACTTCTAATCCTGAAGATATTAAACAGGCAGATTTTCACATTGTTGCAGTTCCGACACCGATTAATGCATACAATCAACCTGATTTAACCCCTTTGCTGGGTGCTTGCCATATTGTAGGTAAAAATATTAAAAAAGGCGATTATGTGGTTTTTGAATCCACCGTTTATCCCGGATGTACAGAAGAGGATTGTGTCCCTATTTTGGAAGAAGAATCGGGTTTGAAATATATCGAAGATTTTAAAGTCGGTTATTCACCCGAACGAATTAATCCGGGCGATAAAGTTCATACCCTGACAACGATTACAAAAATTGTTTCCGGATGCGATGCCGAAGCTTTGGATAATATTGCTAAAATTTATGAAATTATATTAAAAAACGGTACACACAGAGCAAGTTCCATTAAAGTTGCCGAAGCGGCAAAAATTATTGAAAATACTCAACGCGATGTCAATATTGCATTGATGAATGAATTATCAATTATTTTTAATAAAATGGATATCAATACCTATGAAGTTTTGGAAGCTGCCGGAACAAAATGGAATTTTCTTAAATTTTTTCCCGGTTTAGTCGGCGGTCATTGTATCGGAGTCGATCCTTATTATTTGGTTTATAAAGCAAAAAAATTGGGTTATCATCCGCATATCATTAATGCAGGACGTTTTGTTAATGATTCAATGGGAGGTTATGTAGCTAAACAAACGGTTAAAAGAATTGCGGCACAAGATAAAAATATCCGTAATGCAAAAGTGTTGATTATGGGATTTACATTTAAAGAAAATGTCAGTGATATCAGAAATACAAAAGTTGCAAGCATTGTTAAAGAATTAGAAACCTATAAAGTAATTACCGATGTTGTGGATCCGTATGCTTCGGCAAAAGAAATGCAAAAAGAATACGGTATTGAATTAAAGGAAAGTTATGATTCTGATTATGATGCAATTATTGTTGCCGTAAATCATAAAGAATATTTTGATTTAGATGAAAAATTCTTTAAAAATCATACTTCCGAAAAAGGAATTGTAATTGATGTTAAAGGTTTCTTAAAAGATAAAATTACTTCAATGTTGTATTGGAGTTTGTAAAATCTTGATGATAATACGATGACTTTAAGTCATCGTATTATTGAATTAAAGTTATTTTATAGTTGATTTGTCTTATGAAAAGAATTATTTTTGTTATAGGAATATCTTTATTTTTTTCATTTTATAGTTTCTCACAAGTCTCAAATTCAAAGGATTTAAAAAAAGTCAAAACTTTTGATCAGTTATATTCTTATTTAATTAAACTGCAAGATTATAAATTAGTTAATTATAAATTACTTGAGAAAATTAATGATGAATTTAATAAAAATTTAAATTTAAACCGAAAACAGAAAGATGTTTTCAGAAATGATATAAGATTTTGGAATTATTCAGCTTATTCTTTTTTTGATAAAATAAAAAATGCAAATCAAGATAGTTTAAGTTTTAATTTATTTGAGTTTGTAATAAAAATACGACCATATTATTTTGCAACAGGAGAAGTAGAAGAAGGTTTAAGTATTCTTACCGGAGAACTTGCATATAAAAATATAAATTCATTTGTTGATTATATTTCAAAAACGGATTCTGTTGAAAGAGTTAGAATTTTAAAGCATGTATGGTGGCCGGAATATTCTAAGGATTCTTTGAAAATAAAATTGAAGAATTTCGATGTATATGATGATGTTTTTAATGCTTCAGGGTATTTCAGGAAATAGAAAATATTATTAAAACAAATTGGAAGTATGTAAAACGACATAAAAGAAATTTCGTAGATTTTCAAACGAAACAGAACGTAAAAAAATAAAAGCTGTTTGAACGACCGGAGTATACGGAGGGAGAGAGTTCTTTTATTTTAGTGTAGTGAAGTGTAGAAAACAAGAAATTTATTTTCAGTCTTGAGTTTTTGTTACTTTTGTGTCAAGACAAAAGTAAAATAATAATAATCCAACTGTCCTAAATATTGAAAAATCAATAAAAAAGAGGTAAATAAAGGGAGTTGATATTTAACATCTTTAAAAACAGCAAGATTGTTTTTTTGGAACTTCCGTACTAAATAAAAAGTAATTTAATACGATGACTTTAAGTCATCGTATTATTATATAAGAAGAAAGTTTATAATCTTGCCCCAGAAATTTCCAAATAACATTTGCGGCAACTTCCCATTTCAAGGCCGAAACACCCGGATGATTTCCGATAATACGATAAGCCGTATTGTTGTAATAGATTTCCAAACGTTCGTTAACTTGCGGATTAATGGTTTGCAAATCCGTGAAGTTCATTGTAATTTTTTCTTTTTTATCGCTGTAATCAATTATAATTTTATCGATATAAAGTTTAATGTGTGCAATTCCGGTATAATTTAAATCTTTTTTATTTTCGGATTCGATATAAACCCGTGATTTCTCATCTTCAAAAATAATTTGAGTTTCATTTTCTTTTATTTTATCGGAAATGAAGGATTTAAATTCGGATTCTTGCCAAAAAAACCAATCTCTGATATTATCAAAATAGAGTTTTCCGAAACTTTTTCGTTCAAAAAATCCGTATTTGTTGATATGAATATCGTATCCGCAAGAGTGACAATAAAAATCATTACCTTTGGCATGGAAGGTGTCAATACTTTTACATTCCGGACAATAATATAAGCTGTGATTGATAAATTCCGCCCGTTTATTCGAACGGATTTTGTTCATTTTTATTTTCTGATATTCAACTTCATCGTGATGCACTTCGGAAACAAATTTTTTATAAATTTCTTCTTCCGAAAGCTTTAAAATATCATTTGCCGTAAAAACTAATTTATATTCGACTTCAACTTTTGTTTTTCTTATTTTGTATGCCCACCTGGGATTAAATAAATTCATCCCTTTTAAAATCGGAACAACAACCGGAACTTTCAGGATCTTAATTAATTTTGCAATTGACGGGTCGATTGCTTGTGTTGTCCCTGACCAAGTTCTTGTAGCTTCGGAAAAAATTCCGACATTTTCTCCCTGTTTAATAACTGAAATAATATCTCGAATAACTTTTGTATCACGAATACTTTTTTTCTTTGGAATTGTCCCCAGTCCGGTAAGGAAAAATCGAATAATCGGATTACGAAAAACCGCATCGGATGAAACGAAATGTGTGAATTCAGGAAGAAAGAAACCGGTGATAAACGGATCCCAATAGCCGACATGGTTTCCGAGAACTAAATAGGGTGGTTTCATTTTTTTTACTTCATCGGGCATCTTTTTTTTAATACCGTAATATCTTGTAAATAAAGTAAATACTATATGTGTAATAAATCGGATAATCGGTGAGGTAGGGTAGCGTTTTTGTTTCATTCTTTAAAATATGTAGTACACTGATTCTTTATGATTTTTATGATATTTAAGATAAAAAATTTATAAATTTAATTGTTCATTATCAAATATCAATTTTTCATTGATTAAATATAGTTTTTCAAAAGTAATAAAAATTCATTAAGCGGAATATGCTCTGCTCCTAGACTTTCCAAATGCGGTGTGTGAACTTGTGCATCGATAAGCTTTATATCCGAGTTTTCGATAAAATATGCCAGAGCAATTTTTGAGGTGTTACTTTCTTTGCTGAACATCGATTCGCCGAAAAAAACTTTACCGAGTTTTATACCGTACAGTCCGCCGACTAATTCATCTTTTTGATTATGAACTTCAACGGATAGAGCATAACCCAAATAATGAAAGCGAATGTATGCCTGCTCCATTTCATCGGTAATCCACGTTCCGTCATGATCGTTACGAGGTACCGTTTTGCAATTTTGTATAACTTCTTCAAAATTTTTGTTCACCTCACAGCGATAAATGCCTTTATTCATTAAAAGCCGTAAACTTTTTGATTTTTTAAATTTTTTCGGGAAAAGCACGAAACGCGGATCGGGTGCATGCCAAATAATCGGTTCGCCTTCATTATACCAAGGAAAAATTCCGTTTTGATAGGCCAAAAGCAGTCGTTCCGGAGATAAATCCCCGCCGACTGCTAAAATACCGTCTTTCGCCAGTGAAGGGTGGGGGAAAATAAGTTCGTCGGTGAGTTGAAAAATCGGCATGTTAATGTTTTATATTAAGATTTTTCAAAATAAAAGCATATATAAAAGCATCGATAAAAAAGGAATTATAGTTTCCCGTATAGCCGTTATGTCCGGCATATAAATCTGTTTTTAAAAGTAATGTATTTTTGTCTGTTTTTAAAGCACGTAATTTTGCAACAGATTTAAGTGAATTCCAATATTCAACCCTTGTGTCATTTAATCCGCATATAAAAAGCATATTAGGGTAATTTTGTGCTTTGATGTTATCATAAGGCGAATAAGATTTAATATAGTTAAAAATCTTTTTTTCGGCAGGGTCTCCGAGCGATCCTTTTTCAACATTATTGAATGTTACCGTTGTATCTGTTAAAGAGTTTAAAATATCAAGATAGGGAGAAGCAAGTATTACCGTATTAAACAGTTTCGGTTTCATATTTACGGATGCTCCTATTGTTAATCCGCCGGCACTGCCTCCCATTGCAACAATTTTCCCGTTTGCCGTGTATTTTGTTTCAATTAGATGTTCCGCACATGAAATAAAATCATTGAACGTATTTTTCTTTTTCAGTTGCATGGCATCTTCGTGCCATTTCGTGCTGAGCTCACTGCCGCCTCTTACATGGGCAATTGCATATACAAAACCTCTGTCTAAAAGGGATAATCTTTGAGCAGAAAATGTCGGATTTTGACTGTTCCCGTAATTTCCGTAGGCGGTTAATAAAACGGGAGATTTACCGTTACGCTTTACTCTTTTTTTATTATAAACTATTGATAAAGGTACTTTTACACCGTCTTTCGATGTTGCCCACAGTAATTTTGTTTTATAATTTTTTGAAATATATCCTTTTACCTTTTCTTGCTTTATAAAAGCAGTTTTGTCGTTTTCAATATTATATTCAAAAACTTTCTTTGGTGTTGCAAGTGATGTATAATAATATCTGAAAGTATTTATAGGCAAATCTTCTTTATTGTTAAATCCGATTGTATAAGTTTCTTCATCATTAAATTCAATTGTTTTTATTGTATTTCCATGTTTGTCAATTATTCTGAAACGGCTTTGCATATTTTCTTTTTCAATAATAACAATATATCTTCCGTAAATCATATATCCTGAAAAAAATGAATTGCCTGAATTTTGTATAAGTTTCTTCCAATATTTTTTACCGGGATTATTCATGGCGGAATAATACAATACTGTTTGTCCGCCCGGTTCATTTGTTAAACTGAAAAGTGTATCATTTTTTATTTGAATAAAATGAGAAAAACCTTCTTTATAAGGTACTATCTTTTCTAATTCAATATTTTTTCGGTTTAAGTTAATAATGTATGCATCATTGTAATAAAAATCATTTGATGATTCTAAAAGCAAATATTTTTTATCGTGAAGTGAAAGGCTGATATTATTTAATATATTTTTTTCGTAATAAATAAGCTTATCACTTTTTTGTTTTGTTCCTATTTTATGCAAAAAAAGTTTATCAACTCGGTTGGTTTCGTCCCAAGAAGTGTAAAGAAATTCATTCTTATTGTTTGCCGGATATACATCGCTGACTTTATATAATGAATCAATATCTTTTTTAGTTTTTAAGTTCATAAAGATTATTTGAGAATCATAACCGTTTGATATTGGTTCTTTATATGCAAAAATAGTATTATCAGGATTTATATATTTTAGAACAACCCAATAAACAGGTCGTGTTTGTACTTTTTTTTCAATGTTTAATATGAGTTCTTCTTTTGTATATTTTCCTTTTCTGAATAATTTCGGATAATTTGCCCACGATTCTTGTTTATAGTAGTATTCGTATTCTCCGTTTTTAATCTTATTGCTTATCTGTACCGTATCGTTATTAATTCTTTTTATCATTTCAAAAAACAAATTTCGTTGTATTTGTTTTTGGGATAACATAAAGTTTTTTGTGTAATGATTTTCAGCTTCTACATATTTTAATACTTCCGGATTTTTTAAATCTTGCATCCAATAATAATCGTCTTCAATATTTGTATTCTGATTAATGAAAGGAATCTTTTTTGCAAGAGGAGCTTTTAAATTGTCATCTTTTATAAATTTATCCGCGAATTGTTTTTCAAGCGATTGATATTTTGATAATTGTTTAACAATGCTGTCTTCTACCGGTGTTTTTGCAATTGTGTTATAGTTATCCCAAAAAGATTTATTGTAAGTCAAATCATTTTCGTACAAAGAATTAAAAAATCGGTTAGTAAAGGCAATGCTGTCATTAATATTACAAACATTTTTTGTTTTTATTTTATTAATAAGCAATTCCCTTTGTATTGAATAAGATATTTTCGGTTCTTGCTTTTTATAAATGTAATATTTTGAAAAAATATAATCAAATGCAAAATCTGTTTTAACATAATTCAAATACCATTTGTTATTTACTTTTTTATACTTGGTTGTTACTCTGTAAAATTTTTGTCTTTCCGTATCTTTACATTTTCGTTTACGTTTATTGTATAAAGCGGGTGTCCAATATGACGTTCTTTTAAAATCATATACATAATAATTATATTCGACAGCAACAACTGCGTAGGAATCAATGTCAATATATAAAATATCGTAATATTCGGTTCCCGATAATTTTAATTGTAAGGATTTATATTCTGCTTTTATTTTATAAACACGATTTCCGTTGTATTCGGTTACTCCCAGTAATTTTAATTTATATTTCTTTAAGTACTTTAAACTTTTAAATAATAAGAATTGTTTGGTATAGTCGTAACTCGTCAGTGCCGAGGGACCACCGAAAGGAACAACTTTAAACCGATGTTTGTGGTGTAAATTGCTTGCCCTTGCTTCAATTATTTGCACTCTGTCTTTCGGGTTTACCGTTAAAGTTTTAAACATATTGGGAGAAACATAATATTCTTCAAAATTTGTATTCCCTTTTGATGCTGTTTTTTTCCATGCTTCTTTCGAATCGAATGTCTCATTATAAGATCTGTAATAAAAATTACATGCTGCTTCCGCAAATTCCACACAAGTATCATTTTCAAAAGTCATTTCTCGGTAGTAACCTTCCATATTTATTGATTGGGTCGGATAATTTACAGGAATTTTATCGATGACTTTTCTAATGATTTCTTTTGCGCTTTTCGGTCTGATTTCTACTTCCGAAATCCTAAAAATTGTTTGAGAAAGTTGAATGTTTATTGTATTATCTTTAATTTCTGTAAGCGAAATATAATAACTTTTATATCCGAGAAGTGAAACGCTTAAAATTTCAGATTTATATTTTTGTGGGATTCTGAAAATAAATAGACCTTCTGTATTGCTTACAGTTCCGATTGTTGTACCTTTCAGACCTATTGAGGCATATTCTAACGGTTTATTGTTTTTGTCTGTTATTTTTCCTTTTATTGTTATGTTTTGTGCATAACTGTTTATCGGAATTAAGAACAAAAACAATACGATAACAGGTATTATTTTGTTAATATTCAAAATTATATATTTAATGTTGAACAATAAGCTTTTTAAAAATGATATTATTCGAGGAGTTTATTTTCAAAATATAAAATCCGTTCGGTAAACCGGAAACATCTATTGATTTTGTTTCATTATATTGTTTTATAAAACGTCCTTTAATATTATATAATTTTATTTTATCGGGTGTATCTGAAAAATTAAGAATACCCGAAGCCGGATTCGGGTAAATATCAATGTTTTTCATTGTTGTTGATTCGATACTTATAGGACTGCAGTTCCATTCGGCAATCCAACCGCTTTTTGTTGTTCCGCCGTCTGAGTGAAACCTTAAAGTAAATGCGTCTCCGTAGACCTCAATAATTCCGGGATTTGTTGTGCCTGAAAATGCGCCGACAAGAGGGGCATTTGTGTCATACCCGTCATACATCCATAATGAATCAAAACCGGCTTCAAGACTAAATGATGAAAAACTTAAAGAAAGTAAGGAAACATTATCTGGAGAAATCGTAAAAGTATAGTCTTCATTGTTGTAATAATTTCTTGCAGGACCTCCCATATCGAAAATTGTATATTGGCAGGGAGTTGTCGAGCAATCGCTGAAACGGTCTCGGATTAAATCCCACATTTCGGTATACCCGTCATCGTAACCCAAAGCCCAAATTCCGATACCTGCAATATCTTGATGCTGAATGACATCGTATTTATATTTCATTGTTGTTTCATCATCAACCCAAGTTTGATGCCAATTACCGGATAAATTATATACGTAATAATTACTTAAACTGTTTTCTTCCAATTGTTTGTCATTATAATAACCTGAGGTATTATTTTTAACGGCTTTTATTGTTTTGGAATGTCCTGATGCAGTTGTTGAAGAAGGTATACTTTCACTTTGAGTTTGCCATTCAATACCGTAGTAGGGAACGGCACAAATAAGTTTTTCTCTCGGAATACCTTTGTTCAGATAGCTTGAAATCGATCGTGAAATAGTGTAATTAAAATTGTACATTTTGTAAAGTTGACCTGTCGGGCCGGCTGTAGAACTCGAACCCCAATAATAACCGTAACCCATAATAATAAATAAATCAATATAATCTTTTAATACGGGTATATCAAAAACACTACTCCAATCTACGGCATATAGTGCAATACTCACTTGTGAACCGGGGATGTTTGTATGAAATTGATCTGAAAGATTAATTAAAAAGTTCGTAAAATTAGTCGTTTCGCTTGACGGTACGCTTTCAAAATCGATATTTATACCGTTAGCATTTCGATTTTGAACAAGTGTTAATAAGTTATCAATTAAATTTTGTTGAGCTTCCGCACTTGCAAAAAAAGATTCATGACCGCTGAAGAGCGTGACGCATAAATTTACTTTTACTCCGTTTGCCAGAGCATCATCGACTGCCGATGCCGTTTCCCAGCCGTGTGTTGTCAGGGGGGCGCCGGTTACGGGATCGACTTCGTATGAAAAATAAGATAAATCCGATAATAAATTCCATTGATAATTTTGTTCCGAACCGTTCATCCAATAGGGATGCCAACCGAATACAATTTTTTGCAGATTGCAATCATTTGTATTCTTCGGAAGTTTAATTTTGCTTTGTGTTAATTCTTTATATTCTCCGGTTTGAAATATTGCCAATGAATCATAAAATTTTTGTTGTTCTTGATGTACAGAATAATATTTTTTAATTTGCGCACTTCCGGATAAGGAGATGAATAAAATTAAAGTTGATAAAACAGCAGTTTTCATTAAAAATGTTTTAGTTTATTAATTTCGTAATCTTTTAGAAATAAATCGTGAATGATCCCGTCGGCTAAACCTGTTTTGGGAACGAAAATAGTGTTCTTTCCGGTCGCTTTCATCAGTCGCATATAAATTTTTAAAGCCGGTAAAATAACATCTGCACGGTCTTCTCTGAAAGCATATTTTTTAATTCTTTCAGAATATGACAATTCAATTAAATTTTTATATAAATTTTCTAAATCTTGATACGTTAAAATATTTTTGTTAATTAGTTTACTGATTTTATTAATATTTCCGCCGGATCCGGTAAGTTTTGCATCAGGATATTCTTTTTTAAGATTTTCTAATTTTTTTTCCAGAGAAATAATCTCTTTTTGTTCAACTGTTTTTGTTATAAATCTTAATGTTCCTGTTTTGTATGCATGTGCCCAAATGAGTTCTGTATATTTAAAAAGTCCTATTTGCAAGCTTCCGCCCCCCAAATCGGCAGAAATATAATATTGTCCTTTTTCAAGTTTTTCTCTGTTGGTTAAATATAATAATTCGGCTTCTTCATGACCGTCAATAATCTCAATATTTATATCTGTTTTTTCTTTAATTTGATCGGTAATTATTTTATTATTTTTTGCATTTCTCATTGCAGATGTTGCACAAGCACGATATTCGTTGACTCGATAATAATCCGTTACATCCTTAAAAATTTGCATAGCTTTTAAAAACTCATCTTGCTTTTCTTTCATAATTTTCCCGACAGAAAAAACATCAAGACCCAATCTCAACGGTAAACGGATATAAACTCTTTTTTTAAGAGTGAATTTATTGTTTTCGGCAGGTAAAAGATCTTTTATAATTAATCGAACAGCATTAGAACCTATATCAATACCGGCATAACGTTCTAATTCTTGAGGAGTCTTTTTTTCTGCATTTGATGTCATGTCATTACAAAAATACAAAAATTAAAAAACTTATAAAATATTATAAGCTGTAATACGATTTTTTTGATAAAAAATAGCCGTATTGAATATTTTTATTAATTTTGCAGTCCGAATAAAGGGACCCGTAGCATAATTGGATAGTGCACCTGACTACGGATCAGGAGGTTAGGGGTTCGAATCCCTTCGGGTTCACATTGATAATTAAAGCCTTGCAGTAATGCGGGGCTTTTTTGTTTTTTGATTTGCATACAAATCAACACACAAATTTTATTTAATACTTTTCTGATGATTTATAATCGAAGTATTTTTTATACTCCGTGAGTTACATAAATTCGTCGGGTTTGAAGTTTCTATAACCTTTTACCAAGTTTGGTTTTATAAATACATAAAAAAAGAGCCCGAAATTAATCAAGCTCTTAAAAAATTAACGTGTTATCAGAAATTTATGATAAATCCTCAATACTTGCATCAGGTGCATTTTTCTTTACGGAAGCAATTCCGTTATCTCTTGACGATTTACTTTCATACATTTCACTTGTTCCGATAACTTGTCCGTTAGAAGCGGTTAAATTAAAATGCGGTTTACCGTTTTTTGCTTCAAGACTTTTAAACCTGTTATCGTCTTGAGAATTTTTTCTGACGGATTCAATTCCGTTATTACAAGCTGATTTAGTAGTATATCCTTCGCTTGTTAAAATGATTTGTCCGTTTCCGGCTTTCAAATTGAATTGAAATTCACCGTTTTTTCTTTTTTTAATTTCGAATTTTCCCATTGTTTTGGTATTTTAGATTAATGAAAGCATAAAAGTATCAAATTATTTTAATACAGCCAAGAATTGTTAAAATCAATTTTTGTTTTTCTGTATTAAACTATTCGATAATATCACAATCCTGCATAATTACATCTTCATACATTTCCATATCATCATCATAAGAAGCCCCCAATGTAATGAAACCTTTAATTTTAATGTTATCACCAACTTTTAAATTTTTAATACGACTTTCTGCATCTTTCAGAAAAGTACAATTTACACCTGCCTCTTCATCGGCGTCTTTTAATAAAATAACGGTTTGGTCATTTTGATCTTTTGTGATTGAAGAAATGACACCTTCTATTATCAGGACTTTTGAATTTCCGTCTTTTTCCAAATATTTTGCATTTGCCTTTGCATTGTCTTTAAGATATTCATCAACCAATTGTTTTGAACTTAATGCAGCAAAAGCTTCTGTATCTTGAACATCTCTGTGGGGCATAAAATATAAATAGGCAGGATAAACAGCTGCAAGAATACCCGCAATAACAATAATTAAAATGATTTTTTTAGTTTTTGAGTTTTTCATTTGAGAAAAATTAAATGAGTAAAAAATTAATATTATTTTCAAAAGTATGGCTTATTTTTTTCCTTATATGTGACCGGTATCACATTATTTTGTGTATTTATAACATATTTTTGCATCAATAAAATTATTTTAACATTAAAAATACAAATATTATGAAAAAAGTAAGCTTATTATTTACAATTGCATTTATGAGTTTTACACTCTTTGCTCAAAAAACGTACATTACTAAAAACGCCTATGCAAAATTATTTTCTCATACGGTTGCTGAAGATATTTCTGCCGAAAATTATAAAGTCATATCAAAAATTAATGCCGAAACCGGTGACTTAATTGTTTCTGTGCCTGTTCAAAGTTTTACATTTGAAAAAGCATTGATGCAAAAACATTTTAATCAACCGAATTTTATGGATTCAAAACAATTTCCGAAAATTAAGTTTAAAGGAACGTTTGATGTTTCAAAGGTTAATTTTGAAAAAGACGGAACTTATCCGGTCACGGTTTCCGGAGATTTAACAATCAGAGCGGTAACGAAACCGATTTCTGAAGAAGGAACAATTATCGTAAAAAACGGGAAAGTTTCGGCTAATTCAATATTTATTGTTAAAAATATTTTCCAATACGGGGTTGGTAAACCGACAAAAAAAAGCAAGAAAGAAAACATAGCGGAAGATGTTAAAATTACATTTAAAGCCGATTACGAAGGATAGTATTTAAAATTAATTGATTTGTTCATAATAATATCATTGCCGACTACGATTCTTGAGTTTTAAGAGTTCTCAAGAATCCGGCAATGATCCTTTTTAAAAAAAATAAAAATGCATAAAATACCCGAAACATTACAATATTTGATTAGTGAGATTCTGGAAGAAAAACAAATTAATGCCGATCGTGTAGCAGAATTTCTGAAAAGAACGGATATTAAAGAAAGTGAATTAACTGATTTTGTTAATTTTAATCATTCGGAAAAAGAAAGCTACGGCAGAAATATCATTTTTGACGGCGGTTTTTTTAAATTGATGTTGATGTCATGGAATAAATTTGATTTTACTGCAATTCATGACCACGGACAAGTGGAGTGGGGTGCAGTCAGATCTTTCGGAGAGATGGTAAA
>JANTGL010000005.1 GCA_024762915.1 Bacteroidales bacterium
CAAATAATATCATTGGGAATTAAAAGTTTTTCTTGTTTGTTTGTTGATTCAGACCCATACGAATGCACAAAAATTATTACTAAGTTTATAATCTATATACTGATTATTTTGCTTACTATTTTCCTTTATAGAAATGGTACTGAAAAAAAAAATAATAAAAACATTAATAAAAAACACCCTACAACACAAAAATAAACCACATTAATAATGTGGTTTATTAGAATCGTTGGCAATAATTAAGAAACCATTAACATTATAAAATGAAAATATCTAAACCCTTGTTGACAATCATTTTTGCGATGACTTTGTTTTCATTTCCTACGGAATCAATTGCTCAAGATCAAGAATACTCCTATGCTTATATTTCAATTTACGGCAAGTTATTTTCTAAAAAACTGAAAGTAAAAGTTGATTTAGGAGATACACCGGATCAGATTATGGAAGGTGAGAAATATTCTGATATACTAACAAATAAAAAATCATATGCAGCAGTATTAAATTATATGCTTGAGAATGATTTCGAACTTGTCGAAACTCTTGATTACACATATATGGTTCAAGGTTCAGGAGGTACCTCCGGTATAGTTTTTATAATGAGAAAAAAGAAATAACTATTGCCAACACAAAGTTAAAAATATAAGGGCTTATCAGTATATTTATAGAGAATTACAAATAATAATCGCCACCAAATCATAGATTTAGTTTTTGATAAAATATAAAAACAAAATGCTATAATTTGGCTATTCGCATCCTGAGAGATTATTGAATTCTAATCCCTTAGTTTTTTATACCGTCCGAAGCTAACATATGAAGAAGATACTATTAATACTATTCATTATTGTTTATGGGATTTCATATTCCCAAGAAAACAATTTTTCTGATTGTACTCTGCAGACTAATAATAAACAATGGAAAGAAAAATTTAAAAAAGCGGACGGTCATATTGAGCAGATTGAAATGATTAAATTCAAAATTAAAGATGATTCACTTTATGATGATTATATACCAAAGTTGAGAATAAAACATACTCCATCAATTACTAATCAACATATTGACAAAAAAGGAAATAAATGTGGATGTAAAATTTTGTTTGTCTTATATTATACAAAAAACAAATCAATTTTATTGGACCTAAATTCAAATCCTAAACAAGTTAATATAGTTGAAAATTTAAACAATGAAAATACTAAAATAGAATTTTATTTATTTGATAAAAAAGCACAAGCATTATATGGTACTCTTGGGGAATGTGGTGTTGTACAAATGAGAACAACAGATAAATCTTTAAAAAGAATAATAAAACATGAGCTAACACAAAAATAAACCCCATTTAAAAACGGGGTTTATTAGAGCCGTTAATTGATTTTACAAAAAATCCGGACATATTTACTTACCCAAATTCTACGATTTATATTTAAATATTGATTGTAATTGCATCGCTTTCGGAATTTAAGTGAAAAAGATCGGCATTTAACAGTCTGTTTATTGCTCAGGTGATTTGATGACTTCCGAATTTACGGTATTTAAAATCAAATAAAATATTACGACATTTTTTATAAGTAGTTTAGATTATTACTTTTGTGCTTTCAAAAGTAAAACGATTGCCTTATGTTTATTAAAATTTATGATAAGAATCCGGATATGAAGCAAATCAGAAAAATTGTTGATTTGTTGAAAACCGGTTCACTGGTGATTATTCCTACGGATTCGGTGTACGGGATTGCCTGTGACATGAACAGCCGTAAAGCAGTTGAGAATTTAGCCGCTTTAAAAAGTATCCGATTAAAAGATGCCGATTTTTCGTTTATTTTTCATGATTTAAGTTCGGTCTCGGAATACACAAAACCAATGAGCAATCATATATTTAAAGTTATTAAAAAGAATCTGCCCGGTCCGTTTACTTTTATTCTGGATGCCAATAATAATATCCCTAATTTTTTCAGAAAAAGTAAAAAAACAATCGGGGTCAGAATTCCTGATAATGAAATTGTTATGACGATCGTAAAAGAATTGGGAAATCCGATTTTATCAACTTCGGTACATGCCGATGATGAAGTAAGAGAATATATGACTGACCCGTCTTTAATTTATGAAAAATATGAAAACCGAGTTGATGCTGTTATTGACGGCGGTTACGGAAAAATTGAAGCATCAACAATTGCTGACTGTACCGGAGATGTTATTGAAATTCTCCGCGAAGGAAGTGAACCTTTAAGGTATTAAAATTGAAAATTTATTTTAATAAAAAGTTATAATCATTAAGAAATGAAAGATATCATTTTAAATCACAGATCAATTCGAAAATATAAAACTGATAAAATTTCCGAAGAAACCTTAAAATTAATCTTAGATGCCGGAATACGTGCTTCAAATACCGGAAATATGCAGGCATACAGTATTATTGTTACGCAAGACGAAGCAATGAAAAATCAATTGTTGCCTTTGCATTTTAATCAGGAAGCAGTGAAACAAGCCCCCTTGATTTTAACTTTTTGTGCGGATTTAAATCGTTTTACGAAATGGTGCAAACTGCGTAAAGCCAAACCGGTTTATGATAATTTTTTATGGTTTTATACGGCAAGTATTGATGCGGTTATTACGGCACAAAATTGTGCTTTGGCTGCCGAAGCCGAAGGTTTGGGTATTTGCTATATGGGAACGACAAATTACACGACGGAAAAGATTATCGATGTTTTGAAACTTCCGAAAGGGGTTATTCCGGTTACGACTTTAACCGTCGGTTATCCGGATGAAACACCCTATTTAACGGACAGATTGCCTCAAGAAGCCGTTGTGCATTACGAAACGTATAACGATTTTTCGGATGATGCAATTAATGAAATATATAATGAATTTGAAAATTCTGAATTTGTAAAACAACTGATTGAGGAAAATCAAACGGAAAATTTGGCTCAGGTGTTTACTCAAAAACGATATGTTAAAGAAAATAATATTGCTTTTTCAAAATCCTTATTGAAAGTTGTGAAAAAGCAGGGTTTTTGGAATCAATAAAAAATACTGCAATTCATCGAATTATTTTGCTGATAAACAGAGGATTAAATGCTAATTAATTTTTTTATTAAATACTGATACGATGACTATCCGTATTTTAAGTTTTGTTTTGCGAATATGAAAATCAATAAAAAAATGAGTATTAAATATTTTTTAATATTATTTATTTTTCTTTTAACAGAAAATAGTTGTACAAAAAAGTATAATTTTAACGGAAAATGGTGCGGAGAAAAAGAATGTGCTCAAGTTTGTTTGACTTTTAATAAAAATGATATTGTTAAATTTTCATTTTTTCATACTGAACAAGGACAAGAGAAAGAAACTATTATGTTTTTTAAATATAAAACAGATTACTCAAAAGATCCTGTATGGTTTGATTTAATTCCGTTATATGCTAATGATGACAGTCAAAGATTAAAAGGAATTATTAAATTTATTTCTGATACTAAATTCAAATTTCGAGCAGATTTTAATAATTCGAAAATACGATTTACTAATTTTGATATAAAAGATAAAGAAACTACAATAGTCTTTAAAAAAGAGATTCAGAATTAATTTACGAATAATTATTATAAAAAATATAAAATTGTTTGCATAGTAAATGAAATAATATGATATTTGCAAACTCTTAAAATGGTGGTTGTAGTTCAGTTGGTTAGAACATCTGATTGTGGTTCAGAGGGTCGTGGGTTCGAGTCCCATCTTCCACCCAAATAACTCCCGGCAAATTTTGTCGGGTTTTTTTTATTCGTAAATTTGGGGGTTGAATGTAAATTTTGTGAAATGATGATTATTTTAAATTAATACTAAAACGATATTGTATAAATTATCGAATTCAATAAAATGATTTGTTTAAGATGTTAAAAAAAGATTATATTCCTGATAAAGAGCCGTTTGTTACTATCGGAATTATTATGCCTGAAGATCAAGCAAAATCAATTACGATTAATATGCCGTCCGATACATCGGGAAAATATGAAATTCGAATTGATGATCATGAATATCCGCTGAACAATAACTCCGTAATAGAGTTTATTTTAAAAGGTGAAATCACGGAAGTGCATTTCAACAAGCTGATTAAAACAACCAATAAAACAATTTCCGTTTCTCCCGTTTCACAAAAAAAAGAACTTTTGCCGAAATCCGGTTTATTAGTGAAAAATGTGATATCGGGCAGAGATTTTCATTGGAAGAAACACCTGGATGTTTATCTGCCGGATACCGTCGAAATCAGCATGATTGATAACTCACTGTTTCTGTATAATAAATTGCCTTTAGAACATTATTTAATGTGCGTGGCAACATCAGAAATGAATGCCGCTTGTCCCGATGCCTTGATTCAATCGCAAACAATTGTTGCGCGTTCATGGCTTTTAGCCGCTGTTGAGCAAAAACATAAAGATTTGGGATTGGATTCATGTAATGACGATTGCTGTCAAAGATATCAAGGAACGACTCATTTAACAAAGCAATCCGTAAAAGGTTCATCGGAAACAGCCGGATTGGTTGCTTTGTATGATAATAAAATATGCGACACGCGCTATTCTAAAAGTTGCGGGGGAATGACCGAATCATTTGATACAATTTGGGAGAAAAAAAAAGTTCCTTATCTAAAAGTAATTCCGGATTATACGGAAAAACAAAAAGGGTTTAATATGCCGCTTTCGGATGAAACTAATTTTAAAAAATGGGTTGAGACTGTTCCTGATGCATTTTGCAGTTCTCATTCCGTTAATGAAAAAGATTTGATACAATATCTCGGAACTGTTGATGAAAACAGTAAATATTTTCGATGGCAACAGTATGTCAGTCAGGAAGATATTACTGAAAATTTGAATAAACATCATCACATAAATGCAGGTTCAGTTATAAAAATTACTATTTTAGAACGCGGCGGTTCCGGAAGAATTAAATATTTAAGTGTGAGCTATTCGGATAAAAACGGAAATGAAAAACAATTAATATTAAATAAAGATTTTATTATTCGTCAATCCTTAGATAAATCGTTTTTGTACAGCTCTGCTTTTATTGTTAACCCACACTATGATAACAACGAAATTCCGAAAGGATTTATGTTTACCGGAGCAGGTTGGGGGCACGGAGTCGGTTATTGTCAAATCGGCGCATTGGGAATGGCTTTAAAAGGGTATTCTGCTGAGGAAATAATAAAACATTATTTTCCGGGAAGTGAATTGAAGAAAATATATTAATCAGATTCTTGTTTTTTCTTTTCGGTTTTTATAAATCAGATGCAAAATGCATATAAGAATTTAATCGAAATGAGAATCGGATTAAAAATTAACAGGAATTAATAACCAAATAATTATGAAACAAATTTATTATATTTTAGTATTAATCGTGTTTGTATCATGCGGAAATACGGAAACAAAAGGAGATATTCAAAAGGAAGATATTCTGACTTATCATGTAAAACTAAGCCGCCCCGACAGTCTGAAATTGGCAAATTTTCAACAAATTGCTTCAGAGAACAAATTGGCAGAAAAAAGTATTCCTGAAATACAAATGGTCGTTGCCGATTGGTTTTTGGGAACACCTTATGTCGGAGGTACACTGGATATCAATAAAGATGAACAACTTATTGTAAATTTACAAGGCCTTGATTGTGTAACATTTGTAGAGAATGTAAGCGCAATGGGTATGTGTATCAAATCAAATAAATTTTCAAACGAAAAATATTTTGAGAAATTACGAACCATTCGTTATCGTGACGGAAAGATAAACGGTTATGTGTCTCGTTTACATTATTTTACCGATTGGTTACTTAATAATCAAAGCAAAGGTTTAATAAGCATTGTAAGCAATGATTTCGGAGATGCTGATTTTAATGCCTCCGTCAGTTTTATGTCACAAAATCCTCAATATTATAAACCTTTATCCGATAGTATTGTGTTAGCCGAGATAAAAGATACAGAAAAAAGAGTTTCGGCAGCAAATTTAAAAATGGTATCTGAAGAACATCTTGAAAATGTCGAAAATTTAATAAAAGAAGGAGATATAATTGCAATTGCCACAACGATAAAAGGTATCGATATTGCGCATACGGGAATTGCAAAACATCTTAACGGAAGATTGCATTTTATTCATGCATCTTCTGCTAAAGGGAAAGTCGTAATTTCGGAAAAGCCCTTGAGTGAATACCTTAAAAGTATAAAAACGGATACCGGTGTGTTGATTGCTCGAATCAATCAGCAGTAAAGTCGTATTTTTAATTAGATATTTTAAAATGCTGTTATTATAATCACATTGCAAAATGTACAACTTTCCGATTCAATATGAACAACCTTTATTCCGTCCGCCGTCCGAGGCACGTTCTTTAATTTTGCAAATAACGTCTGGTTGTTCTTGGAATAACTGTGCTTTTTGTGAAATGTATACTTCCAAATCGTTTGAAGTGAAGTCTTTTGATGATGTTCAAAAAGAAATTGAACAAGTTGCAGACTCAGGTTTTGTTTTTAATAAAGTTTTTCTTGCTGACGGTGATGCGATGGTTTTATCTGCCAAAAAACTGAATAAAATTCTTCACGAAATTAAGAATAAATTCCGTAAAGTTCGCCGAATATCCGTGTATGCTCGGCCTTCTGATTTTGCAAAGAAATCATTATCCGAATTGAAAGAATTGAAATCCGCCGGTTTGGATTTGGCCTATGTCGGTGCGGAATCCGGTGATGATGAAGTTTTACGGAATATAAATAAAGGTGAAACATTTAACTCAACAACAGAAGGTTTACTGAAAGCAAAAGAAGCCGGAATAAAATTATCCGTAATGATTTTGAACGGTTTGGGCGGTTCGGAATTAAGCCGGCAACATGCCCTTAATTCTGCAAAATTGATTAATGAAATTCAACCGGAATATGTTTCGACATTGGTTTTGAGTATGCCTTTGGGCGAAACTCATTTTAAAAATCGTTATGCCGGAAAGTTCACAATGTTAAGTAAATTCGAGCTGATTGAAGAATTGGGTATTTTCCTGAAACATACCGAATTAAATCAAAGCGTTTTTCGAAGTGACCATGCTTCAAATTATTTAATTTTAAAGGGGATTTTGTCAAAAGATAAAGATTTTTTGATTTCAAAAATTGATGCTGTATTAAAACATCCGCAATCAGCAAATTTGAGAGAAGAATTTGAACGAGGTTTATAATTTAAGTTATAAAAATTATTTTTTAAATACGGAAGCATCCGAATGTCTTTTCATTCCTTTAAGAGCAAGAATAAAGATAAAGATTACGTAAGGAATAAAAAACAGCAATAGTAAATCGTTTTTTGCCAGAAGAATAAAGTCGTAAATACCGTGCAATAAAACGGGAACTGCAAGAGCAAGGATAAGATAAATCAATTTTCCCGAGGGTTTGAATTTAGCAAGAGCTAAAAAATAACCGGATGTTACGGCAAATATTGCATGCGCCGGAACAGCCGTAAATGCTCTAATAATGCCTGTACTGAACCCCGAACCGAGAACATACATCAAATTTTCCGTTGCGGCAAAACCCATTGAAATAAAAACGGCATAAATAATTCCGTCAAATTTCTCATTAAAATTTTTATTCTTCCATATAAAAATAAAAAAAACGAGAATTTTAAAAAATTCTTCCGTAAAGGCAGCAACGACAAAAGCATCATAAGCAGCCGTATTTAATTGCATACTCGGGAGTGCATATTTATTATGCCAATAATTTGTTAAAGCCGTTTCGATAAAATATACAGGGATAACTGAAATGATTCCGAAAATAAAGACTTTAGCAAGTAATTTTTTAGGTTCTTTTTCATATTTGTCTCTTCTGTATACATAAATCAAAAGAAGAATAACAGGTGCAAGGGCAACGGAAATAAGAATCATTTAAATACCGGATTTGTGTGAATTGTAAAATTTGATATATTTTTCAATGATAGGAAGTTTTTTTAATTTTTCAAAATTACCGGCAGAAATTATTAAAGGGATATAGCTTTCTGTAAACAGTTTATTTAACTTGCCTGAATTTTTAAATTTATTAAAATACATGGTTGCACTTTCGGAATCGGCAAAATTTTTAACTCTTATAACAGAGATACGGTCATTTAAATCTGATAAATCTGCTTTGAGATTATCTTTCGGAAAAGTAAGTGCATTAAAAGTTGTCAGAAGATATTTAATGATATTTGCTGTCGTATCTTCTTTATTTGTCAGAACAATGTAATAATAAACGGAATCTTTTTTAAGGGTATAATAATTGGGATCGTATTTTCCGCTGTTTAATAAATCAATAACATTTTGTGCTTTCGGAGTAATTTCATCTTTCGGATATTTTTTAACAAGTTCTTCGAGCAATTTCTTCATGTCTTTTTGATTTCCCAAACTTCCTTTTGACATGCCTTCCAAGAATAAAAATTTCGGAGCGAGGTAGTTTTCTTCCGAAATATTAAATGCTTCAGCGGTTTTATTTATCGTTTCGGTGTATTTGTTCTTTTTATAGGCATTGTATGCTTCTTCATATAACTTGTCAATACTTTTTTTATTTTGTTTTAATTTTACCAGATAATCAGGGTCGGAAAGAATTTGAGCATATTTGCTGTAAGGATAGTTATTTAAAATTATATTTCTGTATTTCTCAGCTGTTGATTTGTTTTTTAAATGTTTATAATTCAATAAATAAAGATTAAAAAAAGCTTCTAAAACCAAATCATTTTCAGGGAATCTTTTTATCAGAGTCGTATATGATTTTTGAGCTTCGGGATAATCATTCATTTTGCGTTCATAAACAACACCTGCATTGAAATATGCTTTTGCTATGCGTTGATTTGAAAGTTCAACCAGCGAATCGGTTAAGAGTAAATCTTGAAGATAATATTCAACTTTTTTAGTATCGGTAATTCGTCCGGAATCTTGCTTTGTTCCTTCTTCATCAAAATCTCCTTCATCATTAATTACTTGCTTATTTTTGCGTCGCCAGTGGTCTTCTAATTTTCGTTTTCCCCAATTCTTCAAGAACTCCGATTTTCCGATACTTACAGCTTGCGGATTGTAAAAATACCATTTCCCGGAAGTCGGATTTTGAGAATAATCACCTTGTCTGAAATCATTATTTCGATAGTTCGATAAACCGGCATTTTTTGCTGCTAATTCGTCTGCTTTTATTTTGGCAATAATATTTTCAATGTATGCAAGACGATCGCTTGAATCCATGGCAGAAATATGTTGAAGACTGTCTTCGTAGGTAATGAGTTTTAAATTATCCGTCAGTTCTTTAATGTTTTTCGCTTTTTTAGAAATGATGTTATAATCGGGGTAATCTGTTTTCAAAACAGACATCGTACTGTCGAAATAGTTGCCGGCAGGAAGATATTTTCGGTTTTTAAAATAAATCTCAGCTAATTCTAAATAAGATAATGCTTTTTGATTATCATTAGAGATGCTTTTTTCGGCTGATAATTTATAGTATTCAACGGCTTGCTTTTCATTGTTTTCTTTTTGTTCGATACCTGCTAAAACATAATAAATTTGATCCTGAAAATCGATATTTTTATCATCATTCAACATTTTATTCAGGAGTTTACGTATTTTCTCAGAACCTTCAGAACTGTTTAAAAAAGCTTTTGCCATATTAATTTTAGCATTGAATGCCATTTCATAAGGCGGATTCATTTTAATGACTTCCGAAAATAATTCAATGGCTTTATCTCCTTCGTTAATTTTTTGGTTGAGTTGTGCCGTTATGTATTTTAAGCGTGCTTTATCCTTTTTTTTCTTTGTTTTTGAGATGATATAATCCAGTTTTTCAATTGCTTGGGAATATTTCTTTTGTTTAACGTAGATATTTGCATAGCATTTATCAATATCCGGATTTAAACGTTCGGGATGTTTTGAATCATCGGTGATTAATTTTAAATAATTAATTGCTTCGGGATAACTGCCCTCGGCACTTTTTATTCTGGCAATCCAATACAGGGCATCAAATTTTACTTCTTCATTTCTGAATTTATTGATAATCAGATGTAAAGATCTTAATCCGCCGGTATAGTCCCCTTTGTAATAATGTGCTTTCCCTATAAGAAGATAGGCATCATCCACATATTTATTGTATTCTGTTTTTGCATAAAAAGCTTTTTCTTTATCGGTTAATTTATAAGCTCTTTTGCCTTTTTTCGGTTCTTTGCGTTTTGGTTTTGCCGTAATGGAATGCATTTTTATCATTTTTACGGCTTTTTTTACGGCATTATCCATGTCAGAAGAAATCGCAGTCTGCAAATCTTCTCGTTCTGCTTTATAAACAGGAATAAGTTGTGTGTAATCTTCCGGGGTTTCTTTTATGGTATTTATTCCGTTATTAAAGCTTTCATATCCGTTAAAGTAGATATTAAAATAAGCAGTCGTGTTATGATAAAGTCTGCTTACAGCTGTATTTTTTTCAGTTGAACAAGAAAAAAAGACAACAGAAATAAACAAAAAACTGAAAATTATTAAGATATTCTTTTTCAATGTATATATTTTTGACCGGTAAAGTTATACTTTTAACCGGAAATTTTCAAAAATATTGCATACTTTCATGTGTTTATTTTTATAATTTTAAAGATCACATAGGAACACCCGCTTGCCGGTTTTACTTCTTTTGAATTTATGCTTGAGAGCAATAATCTTTTCCGTTGGTGTCTTTATTAAGTCATGGGTGTTTCATGATTTTTAATTGATTTTAAAAGATTATTATTTGTTAACAAAACCGGTTTATATAAATAATTTTCATTTATCTTTTATATCTTTACACAATCTGAAATTTTAACTTTTTAAATAATATTAAAATGAAAAAAACAACACTTACATTATTAATATTGCTGGTTTTCAGGATATTAACTGCTCAAATACTTGTTCCGAGTGTTTATTCCGATATTCATACGGATGAAAACGGGAAGTTATATTATCAATTATTGAGTAAGAAATTTTATGCTCTTGATAAAACGAATTATTATACATTAAAGCAAATGCAAGCCGGTCCGACAGCTGATGCTCAAGGAATTAATTTTAATTTCGAGGATGAGAATTTTTCCGGAAAATTATACTACGGATTAATCAATTTTAATGATTCAAAATATCCGATACCTGTTTGGTTTAAAAATACCTCCGAAATTATCGGCGGAAAAGCACGTATTAATATTAAAAAAAGATTATCGGGTCGCTATGATATGTCCGACTGGGAGAAAAACGGATACGGAACTTTGTCCTACAGAGTTTCTGATAATAAAGGAAATTTAATTTATGACGGAATTGTTTCGTTTTATTATAAAAACGGAAAATTTGATATTGCCGAAACAATTATTGAAGGACCATTTATCAATTTGTTGACTTCGGAAAGTGCGGTAATTTCATTTGATTTGAATAAAACAGCCGTTACAGAAATAAATGTAAACGGAAAGAAATATACCGACGGCTTAAACACTAAACATCATGAAATAAAAATAACGGGATTAAAATCGGACACCGAATATACTTATGAAGTAAAATACGGAAAATTATCTCAAAAATACGCCTTTAAAACGGCTCATAAAAAAGGCGATCGTAAACCTTTTGTTTTTGCTTATGCCAGCGATTCAAGAAACGGACAGGGGGGGGGTGAGCATAGTTTCGGCGGAACAAATTTTTATGTGATGCGAAAAATGGCTGCAGCCGCAAGATTAAATAATGTTGCATTTATACAGTTTACAGGCGATTTGGTGAACGGATATGTAACGAATAAAGAAGATATTAATTTGCAATATGCCAATTGGAAACGTGCGGTTGAACCTTATGCTCATTATTTTCCGTTTATTTGTGCACAGGGGAATCATGAATTTGTTGGCGTACAATTTGTTAATAAAGAAGGGAAACGAAGGGGGTCCGTTACGAAATTTCCTTTTGAAACAGAATCTTCTTCAGCCGTTTTTGCTTCAAATTTTGTAAATCCGCAGAACGGACCCTTGAGTGAAGACGGTTCAAAATATGATCCGAATCCGAATAAAACGGATTTTCCGCCATACGATGAAACAGTTTTTTATTATACTTATGATAATGTTGCGGTTATTGTTTTAAATTCAAACTATTGGTATTGTCCGTCGTTAAAATACAATCCCAAAACAAGCGGAAATTTACATGGTTATCTCATGGATAAGCAATTAGAGTGGTTAGGTAAAACTGTCGAAATTTTAGAAAAAGACAAAGCGATTGATCATGTTTTTATTACGCAGCATACGCCTGCTTTCCCTGACGGCGGACATGTAGGAGATGACATGTGGTATAAAGGAAATAATAAACACAGGCCCTATGTTGCAGGAAAACCGGTTGATAAGGGTATTATTGAGCGTCGTGATGAATATTTAAATATTCTTATAAATAAGAGTTCAAAAGTCATTTCGTTGTTAACGGGAGATGAACATAATTATAATAAATTAGAATTAAGTCCTGAAGTTAATATTTATCCCGATCATTGGAAACTTGACAAATTGAAACGGAACAGAACCATTTGGCAAATCAATAACGGTGCTGCAGGTGCGCCTTATTATGCTCAAGATAAGTCGGTTCCGTGGACAAATGCCGTAAGCGGATTTACAACTCAAAATGCTTTGGTATTGATTTATGTTAACGGTAAAAAGGTTTCCGTAAAAGTGATGAATCCCGAAACTTTGGATATTTTTGATGAATATGATTTACGATAGATAATCAAGATTCGGTTCTTAAAAATAATACCAATATATTAAACCGTTGATGGATAAAAAAGTTATATTAAAAGAAAAAGGGGACGAACTTGTTATTCGTCATTTACAAGATGTATTGGGTATTAATGAAGTTCTGGCTACATTACTTACCCAAAGAGGCATTACGACTTTTGATGAAGCCAAAACGTTTTTCAGACCTTCTTTAGACAATTTGTATGACCCTTTTTTAATGAAAGATATGGATCGTGCAATTGCTCGTTTGAATAAAGCATTACTGCAAAATGAGAAAATTTTAATTTACGGTGATTATGATGTTGACGGTACTACTTCGGTGGCTCTCGTATATTCATTTTTAAAAAAACAATTTAATCAAATCGGATATTATATTCCCGACCGATATTCTGAAGGTTACGGAATTTCTTTTAAAGGAATTGACTTTGCCGAAGAAAATAATTTCTCTTTGGTTATTGCCCTTGATTGCGGGATAAAAGCGGTTGATAAAATTGATTATGCCAATAAAAAAAATATTGATTTTATCATTTGTGATCATCATACACCCGGGGATAAAATTCCGAATGCAGTTGCCGTATTAGATCCGAAAAGACCGGATTGTGAGTATCCGGATAAAAATTTATCGGGATGCGGAGTCGGATTTAAATTTTTACAGGCATTCTCCGGTAGTAATGAAATTCCGTTTGAAAATCTTAAGGAGTTTATAGATTTAACAGCCGTCAGTATTGCATCGGATATTGTTCCGGTCATCGGGGAGAATCGGATTTTGGCTTATTACGGATTGAAAAAATTAAACGAAAATCCGATTACAGGATTAAAAACAATAAAAACCATTGCCGGAGTAAAAGATAAGAACCTGTCAATTTCGGATTGTGTATTTAAAATAGGTCCTCGGATAAATGCTGCAGGAAGGATTGAATCCGGAATGTCAGCCGTTGAATTATTGATTTCTGAAAATACAAAAGATGCGCAAGGTTTTGCAAAAGCGATTGATGTTTTTAATACGGAACGTAAAGAATTGGACAGAAGCATCACGCATGATGCTTTACGAACCATCGGAACTGATATTGATTTAAGAAATCGTAAATCAACCGTGGTTTATCATAAAGATTGGCACAAAGGAGTCGTTGGTATTGTTGCTTCCCGTTTAACGGAAACCTATTACCGACCAACTGTTGTATTGGGTGAATCGGACGGAATGGCTTCCGGATCTGCGCGATCTGTATCGGATTATAATGTTTACGATGCCATTGATGCATGCAGCCGGTTATTGGAAAGTTTCGGCGGTCATAAATTTGCTGCAGGATTAACTTTGAAAGTCGAAAATGTAGACGCTTTCTCCGAATGTTTTGAAAAAATTGTTTCCGAAACAATTACACCCGAACAATTAATTCCGGTCATTCAAGTTGATACCGAGTTAAAATTTAAGGATATTGACAGAAAATTTTTTAATGTAATGAATCAAATGGCTCCTTTCGGTCCCGGAAATATGTCACCGGTTTTTATTACAAAAAATGTTAAAGATACCGGAAATTCAAGAAGAGTCGGAGCAAACAAAGAACATCTAAAATTGGAAATTGTTGATGAAGAGGGTATTATAATGCCCGGAATAGCTTTCTCCGTTGAACCCGAATATTATGAAAAAATGTCTTCAGAACCGAGGCCGAAGTTTGATATTTGCTATTCAATCAGTAAAAATGAATTTCGAGGTAAAATAAATATACAGTTATCAGTAAAAGAAATTATTTTTGTCAATTAAGTTCTAAAAAAATAGTTTATAATTTTTTTAAAGAACTCAGTTTTTAATTTTAAATACTGAAAATCTTTCTGTGCAAAATAAATCAAAACATATTTTTTGGTTTGTTGTTAAAATTGCTGTCGCAGTTTTTGCATTTTGGTTTATTTACCTTAAAGTTAAAGATTTTTCATTTTCGGATTTCGTATTGCCTTCTGTTAATTTTTATTCCTATTTTATATTTAGTATAGCTGTTTTATTAATGCCGTTAAATTGGTTGATCGAAACTGTTAAATGGAAGTATTTGATTCGACGAATAGAAAAAATAACTATATTAAAAGCTTTTAAAGCCGTATTATCAGGTGTCTCTTTTGCTGTTATTTCACCAAACCGAATTGGCGAATTAGCAGGAAGAGTTTTTATTTTAAAAAATGAAAATCGCGGGAAAGCTGTTTTTTCAACTGCTGTCGGGAGTTTAAGCCAACTGTTTATCACTTTATTTATCGGGTTATTATCAGGACTTATTGTTATTTTTTTTTATCCTGTTCACTTGCAGATAATGACTTCGGAACAATTATTTTATCTTAAAATTGTTTCACTTGCAAGTTCCCTATTTGCTTTATTGCTTCTTTTTAATTTGAAATATTTTGTATCTTTTGCAAAAAGATTAAAAATCAATACAAAATTTATCGATTATATTGAAGTTTTGTCTGAATATTCAAAATTAGAATTATTTAAAGTATTAATATTAAGCTTAGTAAGATATCTTATCTTTTCATTACAGTTTATCTTGCTGTTATCCTTTTTTGATACGGGAATTTCAATCCGGGAAGCATTTATAGGCATCGGATTAACTTATTTGTTGAGTTCTCTTATTCCGGTGTTAAGTATTTTAGAAGTCGGAGTAAGAGGAACGGCAGCGATTTTATTTTTGGGGATGTTTTCAGAAAATATTCCGGGTATTTTATCTGCAACAGCTGTTTTGTGGTTAATTAATATAGCAATACCATCAGTAGCAGGAGCTATTATTTTTTACAGAACAAAAATTTAATCATAATTTGTTATCAGTATCCGATTTGGAATCTGTATTTTTGTCGGAATTGTTCAGCTTCTCAATTTTATTAAGTAAGGTTTCTTTATCTTCCGAGACCGTTTTTAATTCGTTTTCCAATTCAATAATTCGTTTTTGCAGTTCTTGCTTTTCTTGTTCTTCAATATCTGACTTATCTCTGGTTTCCTCAATTAATTGAGATCTTTGAATATTAATTTGAATGGTGGCAATCGTCGATGCTAAAGTTTCTGCTATTTTTTCAACAAAATCAATCTTGTATTGAGAAAAGACATTTATTGATGCCAGCTCAATAACTCCGTATGCTTTTTGATTCAGAATTAAAGGTACTAAAAGGATACTTTTTGGATTTTCTTTCCCTAATCCGGAAGATATTTTTATGTAATTTTCAGGGACATCGGTAATAAAAATAGTATCTTTTTCAAGAAAACATTGACCTACTAAATTTTCCCCGGGTGAGATTTTTTGTTCAAAGAATTTATGACGATCATAGGCATAAAAACCTGTTAATTCTAGAAATCTGTCCTGCATATTTTTTTCATTCAAAATATAAATTCCGCCAACTTGAGCATCGGTATATCTTGTTAGTTTATTTATACTTACAAGAGAAAACTCTTCGAGTGTTTTACTGTGCTCACGAATCAAATCATTAAATTCGGACAAACCTTGAGCAGACCATCCGCGTTCTTCATTTTCTTTTTGCCGGATTTCTTCATATTTGGATGCTTCGGCCAAACTGTCTCTCATGGCCAGTAATGAGGATCCTAAAACATCTTTTTCTCCGCTTATTTTAAAAAAACTTCTGAAATTTCCTCTTTCAATTTCTTTTGCAAATTCTACTTTCTGTTTGAGTCCGATAATCAGATTATTTAGAGCATTACCCATCTGTCCGATTTCATCGGTTGAAGATTTAATTGTTTGTGACGGAAGTTCACCGGCAGACATTTTAGTGATAATTTTATTGATGTACTTTATCGGAAAAATTGTGGCATTAGCCATAAGAAAAGCTATTATAATCACAACTACCAATAATATTATTCCTGAAAGAAAGATCCGATTTCTGAATGTCAGAAACGATTTTTCAATTTTTATATTATAGGAAAGCAGTATGTCGTTTTTATTTGCATATATTTCATCAATTTGTGATTTAATATTGTCAGCCAGCTCCGGCAAGGGGTTTCCTTCTTTTATTTGACTGACATACAAAGTGTTGAAGTTTTCAGTTTCATAGGCCGAAGGTGTATTTAATTGATTTATTATTTCTGTTTCTTGTGAAAAGTAACTGTCAGATAAAGTGAAGATTTGGTTTAATTTCATTTGCTGTCCGTCAGGCCACTTTTTTGAAAGTTGGCTTAGTTCATATTTTAATTGCGGATAACCGGTTTGAATTATTTCTGTTAATCTTAATTTCTTAGGAGTATTTTTTTCTTTTTCAAATAATACCCAATTCATTAACAAATGCTTCGATTCAAAAATTTGAAATGAGAATTTATTTAAAGAAGCCATTGAAGGAACAATATTTTCATTCACGTTTACGGCTAGTTCTTCATTGTCTTTAAGCATTTGATAAATAGTAATATATGCAATAAAAAATGCAAAAATTAAAATGCTGAATCCGAACAATAGTTTTGTTAAGATATTAAATCTGAACTTTGTTTTCAAAATTGTTTTGATTTAAAATGAATTACCAAAATTAATAATTATTTCGTATTTTCCTTTTCGGTTTAGTAATTTATTCATCAATTCTTTTTTCAAGTTGAAACGAATCATTGAATTTTAAAATAAATACATCTTTATTTTCAAAACCGCTGTTTGAATTTATTCTTTCAAAATTAAAATTATAAATTAATCCGTGAGAGTTCGGAAAAACATCTTCAGAAGATAAACAAAATTGGAAAATTCGACCGTATTTTCTTAAAGAATTTAAAAAATAGTACGTAAAATCATACGCTTGAAATGCAAAATATGAGGGCTCCGTTTCATATACCGTTCGGTATGTTTTTATGAAATCTTTAACATCAACTGAATTATAATCAACATAAAAAGGGGAAATAAAATTAAAGGATAATTTGTTAAATGTTGCCGTGTTAATATTTTGAAAATTAATCCAATTATCCGAACCGATTATTTCAATATGCATACTGTCATCAGCGGCATAAAGTTTGTCAATTACCTGTATTACAAATACTTCATTATCAGAAGGAATGTATACAACATTATTAAATTTCGGCTTTAATGCTCTATTTATTTTATTCTGCTCTTCATCCAACATTTTTATATCCGTATCATATTTAATAATTTTAAAAACGGATGTATCCGTGAGGGTTTGGAGTGTATCATAAAGTGAAAAGTTTTGTTTAAAACGATTTACGGTTTCAAGTTGTTTTTCCGATCCGTCATAAACTAAAATTACATTCGTACTGTCATTATGTTGTCTTAATAGCTCGGAAACCTTGTCCGTTTCTGCATCTGTTGAAGGAACTGTTTGAAAAACAAACGGATTGTTTTCCAAGAGAGAACGATTTTTAGACAAAGGAGATATTAAGTTAACGTGGTGTCGGGCAGCATATTCAGAAGCAATTATTACATTTTTCGAATATACGGGACCTATAATTAAATCAACATTCGGATAATTTAAAGAGGCCATAATATTCTCTACTTTCAAACTGTCATTTTCTGTATCAAAGACTTTTAAATTTACGGAAAATCCCTCACTCTTTACTTTTTGTAATGCCAGTAAAATGCCTTCGTACAATTCGGTAAATCGTTTGGTATTTTTATAAAACATCGGGTCTTTTTCTTTGTCGTATCTGCTTATGTAATGTAAATTCTGCTCCAAAAAAAGAGGTAATAATAAAACGACTTCAAAAGATTTATCTTTGGTATATTCAAATTGATCACAAGGTGTAATTCCGTCTACCGTAAAATATAAAGGGTCATTAAGACCTTTATTTAATATATTATCTGTGGTGTCGTTTGTTTCCGGATTATTATCAACATCATTATTCTGAACAGACTTGTTCGGAATTTTAAGGCTTTGACCTATTTTAATACCGTTTTTTGCATCAGGATTCAGTTTTAATAAATCTTCAACCGTCAAATTGTATTTGATTGATATTGAGTATAATGTATCATCTGCTTTTACCGTATATAAAAAATAATCCGGTTTACGGTCCTCTCTGTTTTTCTTAAAACTGTTCGGAATTTTTAAAATTTGATCGGTTTTTAATCCGTATTTCACAACCGGATTACTTTCGATAATTTCTTCAACGCTGATATAATATTTCTGTGAAAGAGAAAATAAAGTTTCCCCTTGTTTTACTTTATGATAAAAGAAATCAGGCGAAGTATCGGTATGACGTATTTCCGTGTAAGGTATTTTTAACAGCTGACCTGATTTTATTTCATTGTCGGGCAGATTATTAATTCTCTTTATTTCTTCCTGTTCAACATTATAAGCTTTACTGACGGAATAGAGTGTTTGACCGATTTCAACTTTATGGATATAATACTTTTTACCGTTAATATTACCGGTTTGATCAGAAATCTTAACCGTAACTTGTGCATTAATTGAAAATGTTTGACTTAAAATTAACAGTAATATACTTAAGAGATATTTCATATTATATAATATAATTACCTTGTTTTATAAAAATTTATTTTATGGGTTACTTTTTTTGAGATAAAAATCCAAATCATTAATAAAACAAAACTCGACATAATAAATTTTGTAAACAGATTTACAAAATCATTTTCCGCATCTTTATAAATAATAAAAGTCAGAACCGTAATCAGGGGCAATGCAGAAAGTAATGCGAACAATTTTCCCGTAAATTTATATTTAAAATAATGCATGCTGAGAATAAACATTGCAAATGCTAAACTCAACCATTTTAAACGAGTAATGATGAATAACAGCCTTACGAGTCTTGAAAAATCAACTCTGTTTACAAGAAGTTCAGATATTTGAAACATTTGAATATTTTCGAAAATATCGCTGATAATTGCTATAACAGAAAAAACAATACCGATATAATAGATTTTTTTATTTTCTGATTTTGCAATTTTTGAAAACGACAAAATTAACAAAGATGTATAACAAATCATATAAGCATAATCAACAATGTTTTGATCTCTTACACCGGTTATTTCTTCTTTTTTAAATTCAGTATTTTCAATAAAAATATTTTTAACATCTTGTTGTGTTTTTACGAATTCAAATTCAATAATCGGAGAATTCGTTTTTCCTGTATTGAGGAAATAGACATAGCTCATTAATAGCGATAACAAAACTAAACCGATAGCGGCATAATGAACTGCAGAAAGATGTTTCATAATTTAATCTTTATAAGGCAATCAACAAAAATAAATATTCTTTCGGAATAAGTCCTTCTATTCAAAAAAAAATGCTTGTAATTTTAATACAAGCATTTTGATGTATTTCGGTCAAATTTTATTGTATTGAGAGATTTAAATTCTTCTCTTCAACTAATTTTCTTAGGTTAATCAGAGCATACCTCATTCTGCCGAGTGCCGTATTAATACTCACATCAGTTTGTTCCGCAATTTCTTTAAAGCTTAAATTCCCGAAATGACGAAGCAATACAACTTCTTTTTGTTCATTCGGCAAAATATTAACCAATTGACGAATTTCCGATGCTATTTGATCCTGAATGATTTCATCTTCTATCGTTATTTCTGAAAATTTTTTCGAATTAAAAATATCAATATCCGGATTTTCGTCATTTGAATAGGTCGGCATTCTGGATTGTTTTCTGAAATAATCAATCGTCAGATTATGAGCAATTCGGATTACCCATGAAACAAATATGCCTTGTTCATTATACTTTCCTTTTCGTAAAGATTTAATTACTTTTATAAAAGTATCCTGAAAAATATCTTCGGCTAATTTTTCATTCTTTACAATAAATAAAATGTAGGTGTAAACACGATCTTTGTGTCTGTTGATAAGAGTTTCAAGTGCAAGGGAATCTCCGCTCATAAAGTTCTTTACAAGCTCTTTGTCTTTGAGTTTAGTTTTCATAGCATTCTTCTATTTTAAATAAGAATAAAAGTAGAATTTAGCTATAGGCAAAGATTTTTAAGTTAATAAATAAGTTTGTTTAGGTTTTACAGATGCAAATATGAAATAAATTTTGAAAAAAAAAAATATTTTTTGATTAAATCATATCATTAGATTTGCACTTTGAAATATAAAAAGCAATTTTCGTGCCGAAGAAAAGTAAAAAAAATATACCGCTGACTCACAAAACCAATGAATTATTCTCTGAGAATATTGAGATAAAAGGAGCAAGAGTTCATAATTTAAAGAACATCGATTTATCAATTAAACGTGATCAATTATCCATTATTACGGGTTTGTCGGGTTCGGGAAAGTCTTCCTTGGCTTTTGATACGCTTTATGCCGAAGGGCAAAGGCGCTATGTCGAAAGTTTATCTTCGTATGCGCGTCAGTTTCTGGGCAGATTAAATAAACCGGAAGTCGATTATATAAAAGGCATTCCCCCGGCAATTGCTGTTGAACAAAAAGTAAATACGCGAAATCCGCGATCAACGGTCGGAACTTCAACCGAAATATATGATTATTTTAAACTTTTATTTGCCAGAGCAGGAGAGACGTTTTCTCCCGTTTCCGGGAAAAAAGTAAAAAAACATTCCGTAAGTGATGTTGTTAATTTTTTAAACAAATTCTCGGAAGGAACAAAAGCGCTTATATTAGCACCCCTTCATGTCAATAATGATCGAACTTGCTTGCAACACATGCAAGTGCTTTTAAAACAGGGGTTTGTGAGGGTCGAATTTGACGGAGAAATTTTTAAAACAGAAGATTTAATTAAGGCTGAAGATCTAAAGAAACCTAAAATTGCCAATATTGTTATTGACAGAATTTCGGTTTCCGACGATGATGATTTCCAAAGTCGAATAGCGGATTCAATTCAAACAGCTTTTTATGAAGGTAAAGGCGTTTGTAAAATTAAAGTTTTTGACAAAAGTGATGTTTTAATACATCAATTTTCAAATAAATTTGAAGCAGACGGTATTCAATTTGAAATTCCGACCGTTCACATGTTTAATTTTAATAATCCCGTAGGTGCTTGTCCGGTTTGTGAAGGTTTCGGAAAAACGATGGGAATTGATGAGGATTTAGTTATAACAAATAAGACATTATCCATTTATCAAGGAGCTGTTGCATGTTGGCGGGGTGAAAAAATGAGTTGGTATAAAGATCGTTTTATTGAACAAGCATCTGAATTTAATTTTCCGGTTCACAGACCTTATTTTGAACTTAGTAAGGATGAGAAAAAATTATTATGGGAAGGGAATAAATCGGTTTTCGGAATTTTTCCTTTTTTTAAGAAAATTGAGAAGAAAAGCAGAAAAATTCAATATCGTGTAATGCTTTCCAGATTCAGAGGTAAAACAGTTTGTTATGAATGTAAAGGGACGCGATTAAAAAAAGAAGCGTCTTATGTTAAAATAGCAGGAAAATCAATAAGTGATTTGGTAAATATTCCGATCAGTGAATTGAAATTATTTTTTGACAATTTGCAATTATCTGAATTTCAATTAAAAACAGCTGATCGTTTATTGATTGAGATCAAAAATCGTTTACAATATTTATCGGATGTCGGTTTATCCTATTTAACTTTAAATCGATTATCCTCAACCTTATCCGGCGGTGAATCGCAACGTATTAATTTAGCAAGTTCGCTCGGAAGCAGTTTAGAAGGTTCGCTTTATATATTGGACGAACCGAGTATCGGTTTGCATCCCAAAGATACACATCTTTTAATAAAAGTGCTGAAGCAACTTCGAGATATCGGGAATACGGTTATTATTGTTGAACACGATGAGGATATTATAAAATCCGGCGATACTGTTATTGATATCGGTCCGGCTGCCGGAATTCACGGCGGTGAAGTTGTTTTTCAAGGCACATATAATCAGTTGATTAGTGATGATGCACCAGCTGAAAAATCTTATACGGTCAAATATCTTCAAAATAAATTATCAATAGTTCTTCCTGAAAACAGACGGATTTCTAATCATTTTATCGGGTTAAAAGGAGTAACGCACAATAATTTAAAAAATATTTCTGCTGAATTTCCTTTAAATACAATGACTGTTGTAACAGGTGTCAGCGGATCGGGAAAATCGTCTCTGATTCGCGATGTTTTGTATCCGGCATTAAGCCGAGAAATCAATGATTACGGTAAGAAGCCCGGTGATTTTGCAGAAATATACGGTGCCGTAAAACAAATTGACAATGTTGAATTTGTTAATCAAAATCCGATCGGAAAGTCCTCACGTTCAAATCCTGTCATTTATATTAAAGCGTATGATGAAATCCGGAAACTTTATGCTTCTCAACAAGCATCTAAAATAAACGGTTTTAAACCGTCGCATTTTTCATTTAATGTTGACGGGGGACGTTGTGAAACGTGTAACGGTGAAGGTGAAATTACCGTAGAAATGCAATTTATGGCAGATGTGCATTTGGTTTGTGAAGAATGTAAAGGAAAACGATTTAAAGATGAAATATTAGACGTAACATACAGGGAGAAAAGTATTTATGATATTCTTGAATTAACCGTTGAAGAAGCATATAATTTCTTTGTTGAGAATAAAGAAACCGAAAAAATTGCATCACAAATAAAACCTTTGCTGGATGTCGGTTTATCTTATGTTAAGTTGGGACAATCATCAAATACATTGAGCGGAGGCGAAAGTCAAAGGGTAAAATTGGCATCTTTTTTAAGTAAAGAAAAGGCGCAAAAAAAGACTTTGTTTATTTTTGACGAACCGACAACCGGTTTGCATTTTCACGATATTAACAAATTATTGCAATCATTTAATGCACTTCTTGACAGAGGACACACGATTATTATTATTGAACACAATCTTGAGATTATAAAATCGGCGGATTTTATTATCGATCTCGGTCCCGAAGGCGGTGAGAAAGGCGGGTATGTTGTTTTTGCCGGAACACCTGAAGAACTCATTAAATGCAAAAAGTCTTATACGGCGAAATATTTAAAAGAGAAATTATAATTAACAAATAAAATGTCTGAAAAGTAGCTGAACAAGTCATTCTGAATTTATTTCAGAATCTTAATTTGTTAAAAATAATCTCTTTAAAAGATACTGAATCAAGTTCAGTATGACGAAATATTCCTTTTTAGACAACCTCATTCATTCTCAACTTCCAAAACCTTTTTTCCGTAAACCGTTATTCCCCATGCACCAAGCGGTGCAGTTAAAAGAATACTCAGTACTGCCATGGCTAAAATTTGTTCGCCGGGTAAGCTTGTCATGCCGGCTGCTTTCATGGCTGCGAGCGGTGCTCCGCCAATGGCTGCTTGTACGGTTGCTTTCGGAATATATGAAATTACAATGAATAATTTTTCCTTTTTTGTTAAATCTGTCCCGATAAGACTTAGCCAAGTTCCGATACTTCTGAAAATTAATGCAGTAAAAATAATTAATGCACCGATTAATCCCATTTTTAAAGCCACATGGATATTAACTTCAGTTCCGACCATTGTAAATAAAACAATTTCTGCCAAAATCCATAACTTTGCAAGTTTTCCGGATAATTCGTGAGCATATTTGCCGCGTTTTTCCAAAATAATAAAACCGATTGACATCACCGCTAAAAGTGACGCAAACGGAATGATGTTATCTAAAAGGTGTTCTGCCTGAACAAGAAAAACAGAAATTGCCAGAATAATTAACATCCGTTTTGTGGCTCGCGGATTAAATTTATCAAAAAGCAGATATAAAACAAAACCGACTAATATTCCTACGGCAATTCCGAGAATAATTGATGCCGGAATACTGAATAATTCCCATGCAACATTAACGTTTCCGCCGGTATAAATACCGATTAAAATACTGTAAATGACGATAACAAATACATCATCAATAGACGATCCGGCAAGGACCAATGTCGGAATACCTTTTTTTGTGCCGCGTTTTTCATCAATAAAATTGATCATTAAAGGAACAACAACTGCCGGAGAAACCGCACCGAGAACAGAACCTAAAATAGCTCCTTCAAGCAAAGTGAAATTTAAAAAATAATGCGATAAAAACATGATTGCCGTTGCCTCAAAAACTGCCGGAATCATTGACAATAAAAGAGCCGGGCGACCGACTTTTTTAAGTGTGTCTTTTGATAATTCAAATCCCGCTCTAAGTAAAATAACAATTAAAGCAGCGGATGTAAGTTGGCTTGCAATATTTATCAAACTCGGGTCAAGCATGTTTAATGCAAAGGGACCCAACGCAATACCCAGTATCAAAATCCCGACCAGTTCGGGAATTTTAATGTATTTAAACAGCCAAGCAATGAGCATTCCGGCAATAACCAATCCTGCTAATGAAACAATCATAATTCATCAATTAAAAAGTTCATAAAAGCAGAAGTCATTATTCCGAAAATAAAAACGGACGGTTTGAGGTGAACTTCATCACCTGTTTATAAGGCGACAAAAATAAATAAAGTGTTTTAAAATGAAAACTTTTTTTAAAATGTAAACCGCCAAACCAATTTTAAAATACCGGCACTTGTCTCGGGTTTCAGCAATTCAACTTGTTTTATCGGTTCGTCATAATTTGTGT